>NZ_CAURKP010000068.1:0-27367 GCF_963525155.1 uncultured Rhodococcus sp. | reverse complement strand
CCGTCACACTGTGTAGAAATTCTGAATATATGGCGTTTGTTGTCAACGTCAAATACCTGGAGGCCTTGCCGATGGAAACCCGCTGGTTGCACGCGTTTGTCGCGGTTGCGGAAGAACTTCACTTCGGGCGGGCCGCATCACGGCTCCAGATGGCCCAGTCGCCGCTCAGCCAGATGATCCGAAAGCTCGAAAAGGACATCGGCGTCAAGTTGTTCGAACGAAGCACTCGCAGCGTCGCACTCACATCCGGCGGACATGCCTTTCTCCCCCACGCCTATCGCGTCATCGAGAACATGGAGACGGCACGACACGCTACGCGCGCGTCGTCGGGAGGCGTCTACGGACGAGTCACGATCGGATTCACCGGAGTGCTCAACTATCAAGCACTTCCGCCACTGACACGCGCGTTGCGTCAGCGCTATCCGGAAGTCGAACTGACACTCCTCGGCCGGATCATGACGCGCGACGCGGTCATTCAACTCGAGAGCGGCGCCCTCGATCTCGCCTTCGTCGGACTACCCGTGGAATCCGCATCACTGTCTACGCGACTCATCCGACGAGAGGCATTCGGCGCTGTGCTTCCGATCGACCATCCCCTCGCAGAGAGAGACGCGATCGACCTCCGCGAATTGTCCGACGACGGATTCGTGACCACCCCGCTCTCGGCCGGCTCGGCCCTCCAGGAAACCGCGATGCGCGCCTGCATGAACGCAGACTTCAGGCCTCGCGTGGTTCAGGAGATCACCGATCCGTACATGATCCTCATGCTCGTTGCCGCCGGCGTCGGTGTAGCGCTGATGACGTCCGGCATGGCTGCTATCACCCCACCTGGCAGTGTGTTCGTCCCACTCACCGGCGAGCCGACGTTCATGAATCACGGAATTGCCTGGTCACCGCGGCACATGACCGATGCGCTCGCCGTCGCATTGGAGACATCCGAGGAAATTCTGCCGACGCCGGAGATTGAGACCGAAAACGTCATTATCTGAGACTCATTTAGTGTTGGACGCGCCATAGTCCTTCGTGGCACTGTCGTCTCAGCCGCCGAAAGGTGAGGGACGTCACCGATGCGTGGTGCATCTCCAAACGTGCCGCCACGGCCGGCCCATCGGGACGAAAGGACTTCACATGGCACCTCCGATCACCTCCACCGGATCCACGAACTCGACCGAGGAACATCCGAATGCGAACGCGCGCCGCGCCGCCGTTTCGGGCTTCCTCGGCAGCACCCTCGAGTACTACGACTTCTTCATCTACGGCTCCGCGGCCGCGCTGGTGTTCCCCAAGATCTTCTTCCCCGGCGGCGGATCAACGGCAACCCTGCTCTCGATCAGCACCTTAGGTGTCGCCTACGTCGCCCGCCCGCTCGGCGCGGTGCTTTGGGGTCACCTCGGCGATCGGTACGGACGCAAGAACGCGCTTCTCGCCTGCCTGCTCCTCATGGGTGTTGCGACGGTCATCGTCGGTTGCCTGCCGACCTACGACCAGATCGGTATCGCCGCGCCGATCATTCTCGTCTTGCTTCGCCTACTTCAAGGGCTCTCTGCCGGCGGTGAATCACCCGGCTCTTCCGCACTGACGCTCGAACACGCGCCGGATCACCGTCGTTCGTTCTTCACCTCGTTCACCATGAGCGGGATCATGTTCGGCATCGTCGTCTCCAGCCTGGTATTCATCCCAGTGGCGAGCCTGCCCGACGAAGATCTCTACTCGTGGGGTTGGCGAGTTCCCTTCTGGCTCAGCATCATCGTGACCGTCGTTGCCCTGTGGCTACGTCGTGCCCTGGATGAACCCGAGGTATTCGAAGAACTCAAGGAACAGGACGAGACGGCCGGGATTCCCGTCGTCGAGATGTTCCGCTCGCACTGGCGCACCGTGATCCGTATCAGCATGAGCTCGACCTTCGCGATGATCAACACCATCGTCAACGTCTTCGCTCTGGCGTACGCCGTCGAATCCGGCTTCGAACGCTCCACGATGCTGTGGGCTATCGCGACCGCCAATTTTGTTGCCGTACTGACTCAGCCGCTGTTCGGCATCCTCTCGGATCGCTACGGACGCAAGCCCATCTTCGTCGTCGGCGCGATCGGAGCCGGCCTGATGATCTTCGTCTTCTTCCATTCGATCGGAACCCAAAGCGTCCCCATGGTCTTCGCTTCGGGAATCGTCATGATCGGAATCTTCTACGCGATGCCCAACGGCACGTACCCGGCGTACTTCCCGGAGCAGTTCCCCGCGAAGGTCCGATACACCGGAATGGCCGTCAGCCTCATGCTCGGACTCCTTGTTGCCGGCTTCACACCGGCTATCGCTCAGGCGATTTCAGCCGGAGACAAGAGCAACTGGACACCGGTTGCCTGGATGTGCCTGGGCTTCGCCGTCGTCTCCGCCATCGCGGCAATGACCGGACCGGAAACGTACCGCACGCCCACAGCTGATCTGGGCCAACCGAAGCCGAGCCTGCCAACCAAGCAGGACTCGGAGCTCACCAGCAACAACGCTTGACCGGACCGGCCCCTCGCGCTGAAATGCCGCGAGGGGCCGTCCCCACTTATGCAGGAGAATGTCATGACTACCGAATTCACACGTCACCGAATCGGCCTTGTCGGAGCCGGGATCTCGACTTCCCTCTCGCCGGCGCTGCATTCGCACGAAGCATCAGCACTCGGACTCGACGATTACAGCTACGAACTGGTAGACCTCGAGAACCTGACGGTCTCGGTCGAGAAGACCGGCAAGGTGGTGCGGAGCGCCGTCGCAGCCGGCTTCACCGGACTGAACATCACCCATCCGTGCAAGCAGGTTGTCGTGGACGCACTCGACGAACTGTCCGACAATGCCCGACTGCTCGGTGCCGTCAACACGATTGTCGTCCACAACAGCCTTCTGATCGGCCACAACACCGATCACAGTGGATTCCTCACCGCACTGCGACGCGGTTTACCCGACGCCACCTTGGACCGAGTGGTACTCGCAGGCGCTGGCGGGGCGGGTTCCGCCGTGGCGTACGCACTCGCCGCCGCCGGTACCACGGATCTTCGCATCGCAGATATTGATCCCGATCGCGCTGTCGATGTGTGTTCTCGCGTCGCCTCGGCCTTTCCTGCCACGCGCACAACGGCTTTGGCGATCAGTGAGATCGCTGTCAACCTGACTACGTGCGACGGCGTCGTCAACGCATCTCCGATCGGGATGGTCGGCCATCCCGGAACTCCGTTCGACCCCGCGGCGCTCCACGCGGGCTTGTGGGTCGCGGACATCGTCTATCGGCCGATGCGCACCGAATTACTCGACGCTGCAATTACTCTCGGATGTCGAGTCCTCGACGGTGGCCAGATGCTGGTGGCTCAAGCCTCTGACACCTTCACACTCCTGACTGGTGTCGAAGCCGATACGGATCGCATGCGCAGCCATCTGAGCGAGCTGCTCTCCGAGACGGCACGCGCATGAGCACAACTGAACACCTACTTTCTCGCGAAGTAACAGGAGCACTGATGAACGTGACTGCGCCGTTCGCCGAACCTCTCGACATGGGCAGCGTCCGCCTCCGAAACCGATTCGTGTCGGCCCCGATGGAACGCAACTACTGCGAAAACGACGGAACCATGACGGACGAGTACATCGCGTACCTCGCTCGCCGCGCCGAAGGCGGTGCGGCACTGATCTTCACCGAAGCAAGTTACGTGCGCGCCGACGGCAAGGGTCGCATCCGGCAGATGGGCGTCGACGTCGACGAACGGATTCCCGGCATCAAGAAGATGGCCGACGCGATCCACGCTCACGGCGCCCTCGTCGGAGTCGAACTCAACCACGGTGGTCGCACGGCGCAAGGTTCTGTCAGCGGGTTTGTTCCCGTTGCCCCGACACCGATTCCGTGTTTGGTTGTCGGCGGCGAGATGCCAGAACAACTCGACGGCGACGACATCGAGCACATCATCGAGTGTTTCGGTGAAGCCGCGGCACGCTGCCAGCAGGCCGGCGTCGACGTCATCTCCCTGCACGGTGGCCACGGGTATCTGATCCACCAGTTCCTCTCCCCTGCTTACAATCACCGCGACGACGAGTGGGCCGACCCCACCTTGTTCGTCAACAAGGTCATCGCCTCCGTCCACGAGCACGCACCGGGAATCACTCTGGGACTCCGATTCTCAGCCTTCGAAGGCATCGACGGCGGACTCGACGCCGAGATGACTCGCGCTCGCATCGGCGCCATCGACACCGACCGACTCGATTTCCTCGACGTCTCGGCCGGCAACTACGAAGCGGGACAGTGGATCATCCAGCCCGGTGAATGGTCGCGCGGTCTCCTCGCGCCGTACTCCGAGCAGTACCAGCGCGACTTCGACATCCCGGTGGGTGTGGCCGGACGCATCACGTCGCCGGAGATCGCTGCGCGGATCATCGAATCCGGGCAGGCGAACTTCGTCAGCATGGCTCGTACGCTGCACGCAGATCCGGACTTCCCGAATCGCGCCATCGACGGTGGCCGGTACCGCCCTTGCATTGCCTGCAACTACTGCATCGACAGCCTGGCCGCCGGCCCCATTCCCTGCTCCGTCAACCCGTGGGTCGGCCGCGAATTGGATCAGCCTACAAAGCCGGCTGATGCCACCGTGCGGGTCGCCGTCATCGGTGCCGGGCCGTCGGGAATGGCCGCTGCCCGCGACCTCGCACTTGCCGGTCACCGCGTCGACCTGTACGACGAGCGACCCAGCCTCGGTGGCGACTTCGCTCTGGCATCGAAGCTTCACGAGTATCCCGAATATGGACGGATCGTGGACTGGTACGCCGCGGAACTGGCTGAACTCGGGGTCCACTGCCACACCTCGACCCGGGTAGATGCTGCTTTGCTCTCCGGTGTCGATTTCGACGCCATAGTTCTTGCCGCCGGCGGCGTCGGCCCCGTGGTCGATCTCCCCGGAGCAGCAACCCGTACCGTTCGCGACGTCCGCGAATTCCTCGTCTCCGGCGATCCAGCTCCTGCCGCTGTCACCATCTTCGGCGCCGACCGTGAAGCTGCGGCCGTCGCCGACGATCTCCTTCAGAAGGGCACCCAGGTCGTGATGATCGGCCCGCAGGAAACCATCGCGCACGACGTCGGACGCCGCGGAAAGATCGTGCTGCTGCCGCGCCTGGCCGCAAGTGAGAACCTCACGACCTACCTCAGCTCGATCGTCACCACAGTCGCCGCTGACCACGTCACGATTTCGACGGCCGGTGTGCTGAGCGAGGTCGATGCTCCCGGCGAACTGCTGATCTCGCAAGGCGTCGAGCCGCGTTCGGAACTTCTTGCCGAACTCCGTTCACTGGCACCACGACTCGGAGTACATACCGTCGGCGACGCGAGCGGTGACGGCGGGTCCATCCATGCCGCACTCGTGACCGCAGCCGACGTTGCCGTCGCGATCACCGCCGCCGCTGCGGCACGTCAGGAGGTTCACGCATGACCACACAGGCAGCCACACCCGTGGCAACTGCATTGCCGCCCATTGGACTCGGAACCTGGCCACTGGTCGGTGCCGACGCCACGAAGTCGGTACTCTCCGGAATCGAGGCCGGGTACCGCCTCATCGACACCGCCGCGATCTACGGCAACGAGGACGCCGTCGGCGTAGCGTTGGCGGAGTCTGCTCTACCGCGAGAAGAACTGTTCGTCACCACCAAACTTCGTGGAAACGACCAGGTTTCCGGTGACATCCGCGGAGCGCTCGAGCAGAGCCTGGAACGACTGGGACTGGATCAACTCGATCTGTTCCTGATCCACTGGCCGCTCCCGCGAATCGATCGCTACGTTGCGTCGTTCGAGGCGATGCTGGCCTGCCGCGACGCCGGACTGGTTCGGTACGTGGGTGTGTCGAACTTTCTGGAGCACCACGTGCGCCGCGTCGTCGCCGAAACCGGCGAGGCACCGGCAGTCAACCAGATTCAGATGGACCCGTCGCTCACTCGGATCCCGGTTCGCCGCGCCAACGACGAACTTGGCATCTTCACTCAGTCGTGGAGTCCGCTCGGCCGGGGTGACGTGCTCGACAACGCCGTGGTGAGCGAGATCGCCGGTCGAATCGGTTGCACACCAGCTCAAGTGGTCCTCGCTTGGCACGTCGCGCAGGGTGTGGTTCCGGTCGCGCGATCAGCGAACCCGACGCGTCAGGCCGAGAACCTGGCAGCACTCGACGTGACCCTCTCCGGCGAAGACATCGAAGCACTGAACAGTCTCGACCGCGGCGAATCTGCGGCGCGGGACGTCGAAGAGGAACATTTCTGATGACGTTGAAAGTCGGAATCGTCGGCTGCGGCAAGATCGCCGGCAACCATGCCCGCGCGCTGCAACAAGTCCCCGGTGTCGAGGTGATCGGCTGCTGCGATCCCGATCTCGGACGCGCCCAGGAGTTCGCGGCAGCGCACGGCATTCCCGCAGCCGTGAGTTCAGTGGAGCAACTTCTCGCCCTCGGACTCGACGCCTGCACCGTTTGCACGCCGCACCCGGTACATGAAGAGGTAGTCGTGGCCGCTGCCGAAGCGGGTGTACATGTTTTGTGCGAGAAGCCCATCGCAGTCGATGTTGCTGCCGCCGACCGCATGATCGAGGCCGCCGACCGCGCCGGTATCACGTTCGGGGTGCTCTTCCAACGCCGATTCTGGCCGGCAGCACGTCGGATCCGCGACGCCATCGACGACGGGCGGATCGGACTACCCATGCTCGGTGAGGCGTCGGTGATCCTGCACCGCCCGTCTAGTTACTACTCGGCCGATGCGTGGCGCGGACGCTGGGACACCGACGGCGGTGGCGTGCTCATGACACAGGCCGTGCACCAGATCGACATGCTGGCCTGGTTCATGGGCGAAGCCGTCTCGGTCAGTGGCTTCATCCGCACTCACACGCACGGCGACCACATCGAGACGGAAGACAGCGCGTCAGCAGTGATTTCGTTTGCTTCAGGCGGCACCGCAACCGTCACAGCGACAACGGGTGCCAATCACAACCTGGGCAACCGCGTCACTGTGATCGGGCGCACCGGTGCCATCGCCAGTGTCCTCGAGTTCCCCGAAGGGCACGAGGGTGTCAACGAAATCTGGACGGTGCCGAGCGAAGTGGAGTTCCGGTCGCCGTACTCCGCGGACATCGATGCGAATCTTGATGTGGGCGCGGTCAATGCGGCACTGACCGACTTCCACACCCTGCAGGTGCAAGACTTCGCCGACGCCGTCCTGACCGGGCGCGAACCCGCCGTCACCGGCCGGGACGCCCGCGCATCACTTGCCATCATCGCCGCAATCTACGAATCGTCACGAATGGGCAAGGTTGTCGAGCTGACATCGACACCGACCCTCGCAACAACTGCCAAGGAGCAGAAATGAGTAGCAGTACCCCCCTCACCTACGACGTGGTTGTCGTGGGCTCCGGCGCAGGCGGGCTTTCCACAGCAATTGCCGCAGCACATGGCGGCGCGTCCGTCCTCGTCGTCGAGAAGGCCGACACCTGCGGCGGCGCAACGGCCTGGTCGGGCGGGTGGATGTGGACCCCGCGCAACATGTTTGCCATCGCCGACGGGGTTGTCGAGGATCGGTCGGCGCCGCGGACATATCTGGAGAACCGACTCGGCGACAACTTCGACGCCGCCAAGGTCGATGCACTCCTCGACGGCGCCCCGGAGATGGTCGAGTTCTTCGAACGCAAGACTGCTCTGAAGTTCGTGCCCGGAGCCAAGATCGCCGATATTCACGGTGACACACCGGGCGCCGGCACGGGTCACCGTTCCGTCGGACCGAAACCGGTGAGTCTGCGAAAGCTCGGACCAGATGTCGCGGCGCTACTGCGTCGGCAGCTGTACGAAACGTCGTTCCTCGGTATGGGGATCATGGCCGGCCCCGACCTGCAGGCTTTCCTGCACTCGACCCGCTCACCAAAAGCCTTTGTGCACTGTGGTGTTCGGGTGACTAAGCACATGTTCGATCTCGCCACCAAGCGTCGTGGTCAGCAACTCGTCAACGGCACTGCGCTTGTCGGCATGATGCTTCGCTCAGCGCTCGATCTCGGCGTCGAGTTTCGGGTGAAAACGTCGGCAACATCGCTGCAGACTGACGATGACGGTCGCGTTGTCGGTGTCCGCCTCGAAGGTCCGGATGGCGCGTACTCGGTAACTGCCACGCGCGGCGTCGTACTGGCCACCGGCGGCTTCGCACAGGACATCGACCGACGACGCGAACTGTTCCCGCGCACCCCCACCGGCAACGAGCACTGGTCGCTCACCCCGAAGACAACCACCGGTGACGGCATCACCCTCGGCGAATCCGTGGGCGGCCGACTCGACCGCACCCTCGCCTCCCCCGTCGCGTACTGCCCCGTCTCCATCGTTCGTTATCGCAACGGCAAGGAAGGTGTGTTCCCGCACATCCTCGACCGCGGAAAGCCCGGTGTCATCGGAGTTCTCGCGAACGGCAAGCGTTTTGTCAACGAAGCACTCGGCTACCACGACTACACACTCGCGATGGTCGAGCGGGCTCCCGAAGACGAAGAAGTGTGCTCGTGGTTGATCGCCGATCAGCAGTATGTGCGATACCTCCCGCTGGGCATGGCCAAGCCCCTGCCGATCCCGATCCAGCCGTACCTGCGCTCGGGATACCTCACACGTGGTCGCACTGTTCGCGAACTGGCGGAGAAGATCGGCGTTGATCCGACGCAGTTGGAAAAGACAATCGAGGCATTCAATGTCGGGGCCGCGGCCGGTGAAGACCCCGAGTTCGGTCGCGGTACAACACCGTTCAACCGGGGATCCGGAGATGCATCCAATCCCTGGCCGAACCCGTCGCTCGCGCCCTTACAGAAGGGTCCGTACTACGCGGTGAAAGTCGTGCCAGGGAGTTTCGGCACCTTCGCCGGACTGGTCACCGACTCGTCGTCGCATGTGCTCGACGACAACGACCGCCCCATCGAGGGATTGCTCGCCGTCGGCGTCGATCAAGCCAGCGTGATGGGCGGGCACTACCCGTCCGGCGGCATCAACCTCGGACCGGCCATGACATTCGGTTACCTGGCCGGCCGGGAACTGGCCGGAGCCAAGACAGTTGGAGCGCACGCATGACACTCTCACTCGGACTGGCAGCCCTCACAGTGCTCGACACCGCACCGATGCAGCACGTCGACTTGGCTGAAAAGCACGGCTTCGACACCATCGGTATCCGTCTGATGCCCGCGGCGCCAGGTACGACGGCCTACCCTCTGCACGAGGACAAGCAGTCGTTGGACGAGCTGGTGCGTCGACTGGGCGATTCACCGGTCGAGGTATTCGACCTCGAAATCATCCGTCTTGCAGACGACTTCGACCCCACCGACTACGTTCCGTTGCTCGAAGCGGGCGCACAGCTCGGAGCCAAAGCCGTTCTGGTGGGCGGCGACGACCGCGACCGCGCTCGGCTCACGGACTCCTATGCACGCCTCGCGGAACTGTGCGCGAACTACGGCATCGTCGCTTCCCTCGAGTTCATGCCGTGGACTGCGGTGCCCGATGCACGTGCGGCCATCGAGATCGTCTCGGCGGCAGACGGTCCGGCTCGTAGTGTCCTGGTCGACGCATTGCACACCGACCGCTCGGCGACAACGCTCGAGGATCTTGCGTCCATCCCTCGCGAGTGGTTGCACTACGCCCAGATGTGCGACGGTTCGACCCCCGCTCCCACTGGGGACGCAGAGCTGATCCGTCAGGCCCGCGAGGAGCGTCTGGTGCCCGGCACCGGCGGCATAGCCCTGGCCGACATCTGGTCGACTTTGCCTGCCGGACTGCCGGTCAGCATCGAATTGCCCAACGAGCCACTGCGCCGCGCCGCCGGAACGGACGCGTGGTTGGAACGCCTGGTCGAGGCCACGCGAGAAGTGTTGGCCTAGCGGCCCTGTGCGCCTTTTTGGTAGTGGGCACTACCAAAAAGGCGCACGGGGGCGTCAGCCCCTCCGAGCCGCAACGGCCTGCGCCAGACGATCCAACTGCGCTGCGGTGGTGGACCAGTCGATGCACGCGTCGGTGATCGACTGGCCGTAGGTGAGCTCGTCCGCCTTGCCCAAGGTCAGGTCCTGACGGCCGGCCTCGATGAAACTCTCCAACATGACGCCCGCGATTCCCTGCTCGCCCTCGGTCAGACGTCGGGCAATGTCGTCGAGCACGATGACCTGACGCTCATGGTCCTTGCTGCTGTTACCGTGGCTCGCGTCGATGACCACGCGCTCGGGCAGGTTCGACTTACGCAGGCGGGCAAGGGTGTCCGCGACTGTCTCGGCATCGTAGTTCGGTCCGTCGCTACCGCCACGAAGAATGACATGGCAGTCGGGGTTGCCCGCGGTACGGATCAAGGCAGCCTGGCCGTCGAGGTCCGTTCCGGGGAACACGTGGCTCGCTGCCGCGGCGCGGGTGCCGTCGACGGCTACCTGTACGTCGCCTTCGGTGGAGTTCTTGATACCGACGGGCATGGACAGCGCGCTGCACAGCTGACGGTGAACCTGACTGGCGGCGGTCCGGGCGCCGATCGCACCGTAGCTGACCAGGTCGGCAATGTACTGAGGCATGATCGGATCAAGGAACTCGCAGCCGACAGGCAGGCCCAGGCTCGACACGTCGAGAAGCAACTTGCGGCCGATACCGAGCCCGGTGTTGATGTCGAACGTGCCGTCGAGGTGGGGGTCGTTGAGCAGGCCCTTCCACCCGAGTGTGGTGCGCGGCTTTTCGAAGTAGACGCGCATGACGATGTGCAGATCGTTCCGCAGTTCTTCGGCCTTGGCGGCCAACCGGCGGGCGTAGTCCATCGCCGCTTCCGGATCGTGCACAGAGCACGGACCGACTACGACGATCAAACGATCGTCGTCACCGTTGAGGATGTTGATGGTGTCGGCCCGACCGGTGCGCACAGTGGCGGCGGCGACCTCGTCCGGAGCGTGCTGAGCACGAACAGTCGCCGGTGACACGAGCGGACTGATACTCACAGTGCGCTGATCGTCGAGGCTGTCCGAAGCTGCGGTGGTGTCGATGGTGACAGTCATGGGGTTTTCGGTTTCCTGTTCTCAGGCCGACCCCAGAGATGAAGAGAAACTCCAGCGAGCCGGTCTGTAGTCCGGCTCTTGGGTGGAGGTTGTCAGCGCGTGGTTACGCCGGCAGGCCCACCCGGGGCCGGCCTGCTAAACCAGAAATAGACGCGCTGCATGTCGGCCACGATACCTCGAGTTCGGATCAGATGGGCGCGCCCCTCCACAACGAGCCGAATCCGAGGGGAGAGTCCCGTGGCACGAGCCCGTGACGAATGGCCAAATCCGCTGAGCGATTGGCGCTTTCGAGCAAGGCTGCGGCTACGGAATTCGAATACGTTGGTCAGGCACCTGCCAATGCCCGGAACATCAGATGGAGCTGCGCCTTCTCATGCCTGTGATCGAATCGACCGAAACCTTCCACCCGACGGTGTCCCCTTTTGCGACCGATACCCCCTTGCAGTCGACAAGAGATGTGGACGGCGAGTTCACCCGTCTGATCGATTCCTTGACACGACGCGGATTCCTGGCCGGTGCGGCGGCGCTCGGTGCACTAGGCGCACTCTCTGCATGTTCGAGCGAATCCAGCGGCACCGAAGCCTCCGACGAGTGGGTCGACATCGTCGTCGCGGACCAGGCCTACCGCCTCCCGCGGGACCCCAAGCGCGTCGTGGTGCTCGAAGCTCGAGGCGCCCTCGATTTTGCACTACTTGCCGAGTACCCGATCGTCGCGACCAATTGGGATCCGAAGTCTCAACTCATGCGCCAGGTACCCGCCGGCGCGGCTCGCCTCGGTGGGACGAACAACGAACCGAATGCCGAATCGATACTGAGCCACGACCCCGATCTTTTGGTCGTCGGAAAAGGCTGGTGGGATTACTACCAGGACAAGGGCCTGCTCGGCACTGACATCGCACCGGTGCTCGTCGTCGACGAGGGCACGACGAGCTCGTCGTGGAAGCAGGCCATGACTGCGCAGCTCACGGCTCTCGATCGCCGCGAAGTCGCCGAACGCGTCATCGCCCGATACAACGCCGAACTTGCGCAAGCGAGGGCCAAGATCGGTGGTCTCCTCGAAGGCAAGTCGATTGCGATCGCCGGCGCAGACAGCGGTCAGATCTGGCTGCAGAACAACACGTTCGCCGTCTCGGTTGCACAGGACCTCGGCTTGAACGTCTTGACCGACGCTGCCCATGCCGCACCTGATCGGAAGGATTCGACTTTCTACAGCCTCGAGGAGCTTGCGATCTTCGACCAGGCCGACTTCGTCTTGCTACAGAACCCCGACGCTGTGGAAGCCGAGTCGCCCACGTGGAAACGAGTCCGCGCTGTCCAGGACGGCCATGTCGGGCATCTGCGATACGACCTCAACAACGGCCTCGCTCTGACTGCGATGGCCCTGGCCGCTGACATCGCCGAGCAGGTACAGGTCATGCGCTGACGTCTTCGGGATCGCCTTCCGAATCAGAAATCAACCGGATTCTCTGTCATACGAACAGTCGATACTGACTCACTCGGAAACGGATTATGTTGTCACCTGCCCGTGCTCTTCGCACGTCAGAGGGTGTTTCTCCGAACGCCCTGTTTCTCCGAACGCTAGGTGACCAATGACGCAGAACCCGTACTACGGCCAGCAACAACCGGTCGGCCCTCCGCCGGACAACAATCTGGTCTGGGCGATTCTCGTGACAGTGTTCTGCTGCCTCCCGCTCGGCATCGTCTCGATCGTCAAATCAAGCCAGGTCAACACTTTGTGGGCGCAAGGTCAGTTCGACGCTGCGCGAAAATCAGCTGACGATGCTAAGAAGTTCGCCTTGTGGTCAGTCGGCGCAGGTGTTGCCGTCGCTGTTCTGTACTTCCTTTTTGTCGTCGTCCTTGCCGGATCGAGTTCCCTGTGACCGCCGACGCCGACCGGCGACACTGATCGACGGCCAAACACCGAACTGCAATGACACCGAATTGTGGTGACACCGAGAACGATGACATATCACGACTCGCCGCACTGAAGGCGCCAGCGGCAGTTGCGTTCACGGCAATTGCGCTGTGCGCCTTCATCTCCTGGAGTGACCCCACCACACCTGGTGGGGTCATTCCCGTTTGTCCGACCAAAGCGCTGTTCAACGTCAATTGTCCCGGTTGCGGTAGCACTCGGATGGTGTACAGCCTCATCCACGGCGATTTCGGTGCAGCGATGCGTTTCAATGCCTTTGGCCTCGTGATGCTGCTTGCACTGGCGTTCACGTACGTCTCGTGGACGACCGCCCGCACCCGTGGAAGACCCGTCGTGCTCTGGCATCAGTTGCGCTGGTCACCGGCTGTGATCTTGACACTCGTGTTGATCTGGACGACGGTCCGCATAGCCCCGATCCCAATATTTGCCGGTCTCCGCGTCTAGGCCGGATCTCCTCACGCGTCCAAACGGAATACACCTCGCACCTGGCGTACGCCGTTGATCTGCACCTCGACGGCATGTTCGCCGGCGTAGTACTTCCGGGTGCTGATCGGTTTGAAGGAATGCCTCTTCGCGATACGGGCCGGCACCCCGGGTTCCAGCGTTCGTGTTGTCAGTTTGAAGACCTTGGGCGTCGTCTGCCCGTTGGCCTTCACGTGGTGGACGATGTAATCGATCACGACGGTGACGGACTCGCTGCCATTGTTCGTGACGGCGAAGTCGAAGGTGAGTTCTCCACCCGCATCAACTGTTTCGCGGTCGATGACGAACCCCTCGAGCACGACGTCGGTGGGCGGCGAGAACCCCAAGAGGGACAGAGCATCTGGATCGCCGGCCTTGATCAACGTCCGCAATGCATGTTTGACGATTTTCAGTGTGTTGGCATCCGGTGTCTGCAGCCAACGCTTCGCAGTCGATACTGCGAGCGCAGCGTCAGCACGACTGAGATCGTTGAGATGGTTTGCGACCGAACGTCGTACATATTCCGAATCATCCCGATACAGCTCGTCGAGAATGACGATTGTCGACTCGGGACGCGCCGTCAATTCTTTCACTCGTCTTCCCCAGGGCAAACGAGTACGAGTGCCTTCGGTCGCCAAGCGCCGGACGTGTTCGTCTTCATGGCCGGTCCAGGTGAGTACGATCGCCAGCGAACGGTCAAGGTTCGTTTCGAGAAATGTGCGAATTGCGAATTCGGCCGTCAGACGCGACGTCAACTCGGCAAGCAGAGCCATTCCCTCGTCGAAATCCGACTCGGAGCCACTTCGTGTCGCCGTGACGGCGACGGCTTCGGTCACCGGCCAGATCATCCAACCGGTGAAGGTCTCTTCTGAAAGCGCACGGCGGATGATCTCGGCGAAGGCCGGAAGATCCTGAGGCAGTTCGGCAGTCATCGCGTCCCGCACAACGCGCGTACGTTCGCCGAGACTCATACCGTCGAATTCGGATGTACTACCCCGAACGAGGGCGAGGCGTGTGTGACCGGAGGCTCGCTCGAGGCAGCCTGCCAGATCGGCGACGACGGATTTCCCGAGCAGTTCGTCAGCGGTGGGCATCAGGGGCACACCGTGAGAGCGGAAATCCGATCACCGTCGAGAGTGAAATGGTGATGTAACTGGACGGGGCTTCCGGGAAAATCACCCTCGACCTTCACCGACACGACAACGGCCGAGCCTGGGGTGTTGACCGACTCGATCTTCCGGGTGAAGGTGAACGCCGTCGACACGGCGGACTTCCACGCCACGATTTCTTCGATCCCGACATACGTCCGGCCGTCGTCACGAACCACTGCGTCTTCGGTGAAAACGCCGCGGACGTCGCCGCCGTCGAAATACGCGCGCGCTGCGCCTGGCACCTTCGCTGAGTCGATCATTCGCGAAGAGTACTGCTGGGGTCCGACAGGTTCGGCGAACTCACTGCCCGAGCAGACGCCGCCAACTGAATCTCCATCAACAGCCTGGCCGACGGCTCGGAGAGGTCGGTATCCGTGATCTCCTCGACCCTCTTGATCCGATACCTGAGGGTGTTCGGGTGAATCCGAAGCTGCTCGGATGCACGTCGGACATCGCCCGAATGTGCGAGGTAAACGGAGATGCTTTCGCGCATGTTCGACCCGTTGCGTCTGTCGTAGACGTCCAGGGCGTCGACTCTCGGATCGTGCAGTTGCTCGTCGGCCGCAATGGTGTCCATGATTTCGCCCAGCAGCACCGGTGTGCGCGAGTCCGCGAGGGTGGTCACACGAACATCCCCCGACGTTCCGTCCAAGACCCGATCCACTTCGGCCCGAGCCTGGGCCACCTCCGCAAGCGTCGAAACCGGCGACGAGACCGCGGCCCGTAGCCCCGAAGGCGATACCTTGTCCAAACGCGCGACAACTTCGCGGGTCCACGAGACTGTGGATTTCACGGATTGGGTTCGCGGAAACAGCACATAGATCCGGGTGCCGACGGCACTCACCAGCGATTCACGCTGAAAGGCGCTGGCGTGCAGTCGCAAAGACGACACGAGTTCGCCCGAAGACGGCAGCCCACCGTTTCCGATACTCGCCACTCCGACCACCATCGCCGGTCCGGACATCGGGATGGTCAACGAGGCGGCGAGCGAAGGAACGTCGACACCGCCGCCGCGAACCCCGAGCAACCGCTGAATCTGTATCGCCTCGTTACTCGGCGCGTCTCGGATGCGCGAAATCAGCCGAGCAGCAACGGCCGCGGCACCGCGGAGCACGCTGTCGGCATCGCCGGCAATGGGAACCGGGCCTTCCTGCACCCAGATCGTGCCGAGAAGATCAGCGCTGAAACCGCTCTCCCCCTTGACATTGTCGGATATTCTCCGAATCGGAACCACCAACCGTCGCCTGATCGCAAGGTCTTCGTGAGCGGGCACCTCCACTACGTCGTCGCTTCGCCGCAGGCTCTCGAAGACGCCCCACTCCTGTAGCTTTCGGAGGTATTCGCGAGGTCCTTCGCGGCCGAGGATTGATTGCCGACGTAGCTCGTCCGCAGCATCTCCCGATGCCGAATAGGCCAAGACGTGGGAATGCTCGTCCTCGATGCTGACCATCCCCCGCGTGATTGCGGCGACGTTCTGCGCCAGCTCGAACAAGTCTGTGTCACTACCGAATACGATGTCGTCCGAATCCTGTCGGGACACCGAATGATCGAGCACGCCCCGGATGGTCGTGAACAATCGATCCCAACGAGCATCCGGATGGACCGCTATCAAGGCGATCCCGGCGCGCTGTGCCGCCGCACGCACCGACGTGTCCGAGGCCTCCTTCGACATGACGGCCCGAGGCGCTGATCCCTTCTGATCGAGTCGGTTCAGCCAGGCCGCCAATTCGGCTGCGCCGATACCGACAGCGAGCCAGAGCTCAGAGGATTCGACGGCCGAGGTTCTGGGGCGCGTGAGGTCCCCGACCTCTGCGAACACCACGGAGTCGACGAAGACGTCATCACCTGACGGCGCGAGGACGAGCTCGACAAAAGCTCCGCCCAGCGCCCGAAGGACCGCGTCGAGCCTGACCCCACGGATAGACACGTACCACCCACTCTCCGGACCGTCGCAAACGCCTCAACTTCGAGAATAGTGCATTTTCCTGCGAAAACGGTTCAGCCGATCGGACAAACACGGACCCCGATGTTTGGCCGCTCAGCGGATTACTCGCCGACGTCTTTCGACTTGACTGGTTCACGACACGACAACTGCCCACTCCTGAGTCTGCCGAAGGATCGTCATGGACGCCGTTACCAATGTCCCCCACCCAGCCAACGAACCGGTGAACAATTACGCGCCGGGAAGCCCGGAACGATCGCGCCTCCGTACGAAACTGACCGAACTGGCCGAAACGCCGACCGACATCAGGCAGGTCATCGGCGGCATCCACCGAACTGCGGAAGGTAAGCGACAGAACGTAGTTCAACCACACCGTCACAGCTCGGTCATCGGATCGTTTGCGGGCGCAACGCACTCGGATGTTCGTGATGCCATCGACGCCGCTACACTCGCCGCCCCGGCCTGGCGCGACCTCTCGTTCGACGACCGCGCTGCGGTCTTCCTCCGCGCCGCCGATCTACTTTCCGGCCCGTGGCGCGAAACCATCGCCGCCGCAACAATGCTCGGCCAGTCGAAGACCGCATACCAGGCCGAGATCGACGCGCCCTGCGAACTGATCGACTTCTGGCGTTTCAACGTCGCGTTCGCACGTCAGATACTCGCCGACCAACCCGTTTCCGCTCCGGGAGTGTGGAATCGCGTCGAATATCGTCCACTCGAAGGTTTCGTCTACGCGATCACTCCCTTCAATTTCACCGCCATCGCCGGAAATCTCCCCACAGCACCGGCCCTGATGGGCAACACCGTGATCTGGAAGCCGTCACCCACGCAGGCCGTCGCGGCGTACCTGACAATGCAACTACTCGAAGCTGCCGGCCTCCCGCCCGGGGTGATCAATCTTGTTCTCGGCGACGGCCCCTTGGTGTCCGAGGTCGCGCTTGCCGACCCCCGACTGGCGGGTATCCACTTCACCGGATCCACCGCAACGTTCCAGCGTTTGTGGCGTGAGGTCGGAGCCAACATCTCGAACTACCGGACGTATCCGCGTCTCGTCGGCGAAACCGGCGGCAAGGATTTTGTACTCGCACACAGTTCCGCTGACCCGGACGTACTCACGACGGCATTGATTCGCGGGGCCTTCGACTACCAGGGCCAGAAATGTTCGGCCGCATCACGGGCGTTCATCCCGAAGTCGGTGTGGGCCAAGATGGGCGACACGTTCATCGACACTGTGTCGTCGCTGAAGTACGGAGACGTCACCGACCTGACGAACTTCGGCGGCGCCGTCATCGACCAACGTTCGTTCGACCGAAACGCCGCCGCGATCGTCCGCGCCAAGTCGACCAGCAGCCTCACCATCGCAGCAGGCGGCGACTACGACGACCGTGAAGGATTCTTCATCTCACCGACGGTCCTACTCGGTGACGACCCGAGCGACGAAGCCTTCAGCACCGAGTACTTCGGTCCCATCCTTTCGCTTCACGTCTACGACGACTCCGCACCGAATGCCTACGCCGACATCCTCGCGCGCGTCGACAGCGGATCCGCTTACGCCCTGACCGGCGCCGTGATCGCCACCGACCGTGCGGCCGTCGATCAAGCTCATCATGGTCTGCGGTTCGCCGCCGGAAACTTCTACGTCAACGACAAGCCGACGGGAGCGGTTGTCGGACAACAACCCTTCGGAGGTGCCCGGGCTTCGGGTACCAACGACAAGGCCGGTTCGCCGCAGAATCTGCTCCGTTGGGCGTCGACACGCACCGTCAAGGAAACCTTCGTTCCTCCCACCGATCATCGTTACCCCCACCAGGACGTCGATCCAGCCGAGAGCGAGAACCGTTGATGAGTGCCGTCTCGCTGAGCAACCCACTGCGCCCGGTGCTCCTCGCGGCGGCACGCTCGTCGCGACTGGAGAAGACAGTCTCCGGGATGACCTTGACCCGCAAGCTTGTAGACAGGTTCGTCGCCGGGGACGCGGAACCCGCAGCGATGTCAGCGGTGCGCAACATCCTCACCAGTGGCCGGTTCGTGACGGTCGACTACCTCGGCGAGGACACCACCGATCCGGCTCAGGCAACAGCTACCGTCGATGCCTATCTCTCCCTTCTCCGCTCGTACGCAACGCTTTCCGAGATTGCCGGGACGCAACACTCCCTGGAGGTTTCGCTCAAGCTCTCCGCGTTGGGGCAGTCACTTCCCGGTGACGGCGAGAAGATCGCCCTGGCGAACGCTCACCGAATCGTCACAGCGGCAGACGAAGTGGGCGCGTGGGTCACCGTCGATGCGGAGGATCACACCACCACCGACTCGACACTGTCCATCGTCGAAGAGTTGCGCCGCGACTTCCCGACGCTCGGCACGGTCCTGCAGGCGTATCTACACCGCACCGAGGCCGATTGCCGGCACTTCTCCGGATCAGGTTCACGAATTCGGCTGTGCAAGGGTGCATACAAGGAACCGGCCGGCGTCGCGTTCCAAAAGGCCGCCGAAGTCGACGCGTCGTACGTGCGTTGCCTGAAGGTCTTGATGGAAGGTGACGGATACCCGATGGTGGCCTCCCACGATCCCACCATGATCGACGCCGCCCTCCGACTCGCCACACTGACCGAGCGGACAGCCGCGGATTTCGAGTTCCAGATGCTCTTCGGCATCCGCGACGGCGAACAACGCAGATTGGTAGCCGAAGGCAATCACCTGCGGGTCTACGTTCCCTACGGCAGCCAGTGGTACGGCTACTTCATGCGTCGCCTCGCGGAAAGACCGGCCAACCTCATGTTCTTCATGCGCTCACTCGCTTCCAACAACTAGACACCGGAAACCGGTGGCAGCGGTGGCAACTCGAGGTTTTCGCGAAAGGTACCGCCGACGTAGTCGGATCCCACGATTCCGCGCTTGCGCAGCTCCGGCAGCAGCCCGTTCGTGACGAAATCGCGTGTACGCGGATCGGCAAGGTCACCGAGCGTGATGACGTCGAGTACGCCCGCGTCGTATCGTTCCTCGATCGCGTCCGCGAGCTGTTCCGGGGTGCCCGCCGCTGCCCAGTGGCCGGTGTCCTTGGACGCGATGATCAACTCACGCAGAGTCTTTCCTTGTGATGCGAGCTTGCCGAAGATCTCGACCCGGCCCCGTCGTCGATTCACCGACGACGGGTCCGGCAACAACGACTCCGGGATCGGCCGATCCAGCGGCAATTCCGAGAAATCCACGCCGCCGCCGAACATGTCGGCAAGCCTGGTGCGTCCGGCGTCGAAGTCCGTCGATTCCTCGGCTTCTCTGACCAATCGTTCGACTTCGGCTTCGGTAGCGCCGTACGTTGCGTGGAACGAGCTGAAAATCAGTGGCAGTTCGTCCCCACGCCCCAACTCTGCCGCCCTGGCGCGGATCGTCTTCGTGTAGGTGACCGCGTCCTCGAAGGTTGCGAGAGAAGTGAATACGACCTCCGCGAAGCGAGCACCCAGTTCGATACCTCCGGCAGATTGGCCTGCCTGGAATTGGACCGGACGACGCTGCGGCAGGGATGGAATGTTCAACGGCCCCTGCACGGTGAAGTACTTGCCTCGGTGCTCGATGGGGACCACCCTCGACGGATCTAGCACCGCAGAGCCCTCTGCCTGGATCAAGGCGCCGGGCTTCCAGCTGTCGAAGAGCGCGCTGACCACCTCGAGCGATTCGGCCGCTCGGGCGTACCGCTCCTCCGGACTCGGTAGGTCCAGGTCGCTGTAGTTCTCTTCTCCGAGTGAGGAAGTGACGGCATTCCATGCGGCTCGACCATTGCTGACGTGGTCCAGGGTGCCGAACAACCGTGCCAGGTTGAATGGGTGATGAAACGTCGTCGTGACGGTGGCGATGAGCCCCACATGGGTGGTGACCGCACTCAGCGCGGCAAGGAAGATCAACGGCTCCTGCGCACCGATCGCGCCCTGCGCACCGAAACTCAGCAGGTCGGCGGCAAACAGTCCGTCGATCTTGTTCGCCTCGGCCGTCTTTGCGACGTCGATCGCGGACGCGACCGTCGAAGTCGTCGGATCGATCGCGGCGTCGTAAATACTCATCGCCCCGCTGACACCGGTCACCGTCTTGAGTGGACGCCTACGATCGGCCACCGACCATCCTCCTGGCTTCGCGAAATCTGTTCCGAATTCACAACGCTAGACCGATCCTGGCTCCCGACAAGGTATTCACTCAGCCTGGTTCTATCCCTCCGAACGCCGCTTGGTCACTCCCCGGATTTACGGGCACGATAGGCGGCGACGTGCGCCCTGTTCCCACAGTTCCCGGTGTCGCAGTATCGCTTCGAACGATTGCGCGACAAATCCACGAAGACCGCTTCGCAGTCCGGGGCCTCGCACCATCGCAACCTCGAGAATTCGTCGGTTCGGATCAGATCGAGCACACCCATCGCCGCTTCTGCGGCCATCCGGTCCACCAGTGGCGAATCGTCAGCGGTGACGTGCAGGTGCCAGCCGAGGTCGTCGTGCCTGGTGAGCCGCGGCCTCGCGCCCGATTCGAGTAGCAGTGTGTTCACCACCTCGACGGCGTCGTCCACTCCCGCGGCTTCCCAGAACTTTCGCAGTCGTGGACGCAGCGCACGAACCGCCGTCAATTCCTCCGGTGTGCCGTCCCGCCTGCCGGTCCAGCGATCCGCGTCGAGAAACCGTGTCAGCTCCTCTTGATCCGGAAGCAGTTCGGCCCCGCCGCGGGCCGTGTTGACCAACGACGCGGCGAAGACGAGCGCCGATTCCGTGTCACCAGCAAAATGCACTTTGACTCCTGAGCCGTATCAACCTAATGTCAGCATCGTAATCGCTTTTACTCCTGACGGGTGACGACGTGAACTCTCGCAACGGCTTGATCTTCGCTCTGCTGTCCGCGGCAACGTTCGGCGTATCGGGCCCGTTCGCGAAATCTCTCATCGAATCAGGGTGGTCCCCCGGCGGCGCAGTGTTCGCGCGCGTTGCCGGCGGCGCACTGGTGATGATGGTGATCGCCGTAGCCACCCAATGGCCTCGCCTACGACAGGTGAGCACCCACACGCGAACGGTACTGCTGTACGGGGTGTTCGCGATCTCGGGCGTTCAACTGTGCTTCTTCAATGCCGTGCAACATCTTTCGGTCGGCGTCGCATTGCTTCTCGAGTACCTTGCACCGATCATCGTCATCGGGTGGGTGTGGATAACCAAGGGCGCGCGTCCGAGCGTGCAGACGCTTCTCGGTGCGGCGGTGGCCTTGATCGGCGCCGCCGTGGTGATCGACGTCTTCGGATCGGCAGAGATCAGTGCCGTCGGAGTCGCCTGGGGACTGGCCGCCGCGGCATGCCTTGCAGTCTATTTCGTCATTTCCGAACGTGCGGACGGTGATCTCCATCCTGTTGTGCTCGCGGCATCGGGGCTCACGGTCAGTGCAGTGGTCATCGGCGCGCTCGGACTCGTAGGCGTCCTCCCCCTCCATTTCTCGGCCTCGAACGCCGTCGTGGCAGACCATTCGGTGAACGTGTGGCTGCCGGTGGTGGTCCTGGTCCTGGTCAGCACTGTCATTGCCTATCTCACCGGCATCGCCGCGATCACACTGCTGGGGCCGACAATCGGGTCTCTGGTAGCGCTGACCGAAGTGCTGTGCGCGGTCGTCGCCGCGTGGATCCTGGTCGGGGAATCCGTCACCGCACTCCAAGCTGTAGGTGGCGCAGCAATCATCGCGGGGTTGGTCCTCGCGCGCCTCGGTCAGGTTGCACCGAAACAGATACCGGCCGACCCGATGACAAATGTCATGGCAGAAGAATGACGGACAGACGAGGGATCACGACCTCGAAGCGAGCAGATTCTATGTATGACCTCAACACAGGCACGGCATTCACCACAGGCACTGCATACACGCACTGAAGGATCGGCACACGACGCCGTCCGGTTGACCGGACTTCGCAAGAGTTTCGGAACCGTCGACGCCGTCAAAGGTATCGACCTGAGCATCCGCCCCGGCGAGATCGTCGCGTTCCTCGGCCCGAACGGCGCAGGCAAGACGACAACCATCGACATGATCCTCGGCCTGTCCCGGCCGACGTCAGGCGAGGTGAGCGTCTTCGGAATGTCACCTCGATCGGCGATTGCCCGCGGACTCGTCTCGGCAGTCATGCAGACCGGCGGACTACTGAAAGAGCTGACGGTTGCCGAGACTGTGCAGCTGACCGCCAGCCTGTACTCCCAATCCCGTCCGGTCGACGAAGTGCTGGGGAGAGCCGGAATCCTCGACATCTCCGATCGCCTGGTCAGCAAATGCTCAGGCGGACAACAACAGCGGTTGCGATTTGCGATGGCGTTGCTGTCGAACCCGCAATTGCTCATTCTCGACGAGCCCACCACCGGCATGGACGTCGAAGGGCGTCGGGACTTTTGGTCCGCCATCCGCGCCGACGCAGATCACGGTCGCACTGTGCTTTTTGCGACGCACTACCTCGAAGAGGCCGATGTCTACGCCGACCGCATCATCCTGGTCAGGCAAGGCACCGTGGTCGCAGACGGGACCACCGCCGAGGTCAAGGCGATGGCGTCCGGACGCACCCTGCGCGCGACTGTTCCAGGCATCACCGACGAACTCCTGCGAGCCATACCGAACTCCGACGCCGTCGAGGTGCGCGGTGAGTCGCTGCTCGTGCACTCGGGCGACACCGATGCCGTTGCACGGTTCCTGTTGACCAATACGCAGGCTCGCGATCTCGAAATCGTCTCGCGTGGCCTCGAAGACGCATTCATCGCACTCACGTCGAACAACTCCGAAGGACAGAAGTGATGACCACTGCAACCGAAGCGAATACCTACGGAGCCGAGCGAACCGTCGTACCTCTCGGCGGATTCAACACGACGCTACTGCGACTGGAATTTCGTCGCCTGACTCGCAACCGGCGCACGATGATCTTCACGCTCGTCATGCCGGTTGTCTTCTTCCTCGTCTTCGGTCTCGGTCAAGGCGACGACGACCACGGGATCGGGCACGGCAATGTCGCCGCGTACATCATGATCAGCATGGCCCTGTACGGCGCGATGCTGGCCACCACCAGCGGCGGCGCGATGGTCTCGATCGAACGAGCGTCCGGGTGGAGCCGACAACTTCGGCTGACTCCCCTGACCCCGGTCGCCTACATCGCCGTCAAACTGATCATGGCGATGCTGCTCGGTCTCGTCTCGATTCTCGTGGTCTACGTCGTCGGCGCGTTCACCTCAGCGCAGATGGACGGATCACTCTGGTTCACAACGGCATTGATCGCCTGGCTGGGATCGTCGATCTTCGCGGCCTTCGGCCTGTTCATGGGGTACCTACTCCCCAGTGAGAACGTCATGCAGTTGCTCGGACCGGGACTGGCTCTGCTCGCATTCGGCGGCGGACTCTTCGTACCACTCACCGACGGTTCCGTATGGGCGACCATCGCACAGTTCACCCCGATGTTCGGCATCAACGCCCTCGCCCACGCACCGTTGACGGGCAATAGCATTCACTGGACCTGGATCGTCAATATCCTGGTGTGGTTCGCCATCTTCGCCGGCGGAGCGATCTGGCGGTTCCAACGAGATACGGAGCGTGTGTAGTTGTCGCAAACGACTGACCGAGAAGATTCCGTCGCGCTCCCGCGGCGGAATCGTTTCGGCGTTCTCTTCGCGGCGGTCTGGATGGTATTTCTCGGCGGGCCGCTGATCGAGGGATGGAATCTACGCGACGAACTGCGCGGCTGGACAGGGATTCTCGCGACGATCGCCTTCAGTGCCCTCTACCTCTACACCTTCGCCACAACGCAGCAGCGGCGTCGAATGACGATGACTCGGCCGACGATTCGCGAAGCTGCACTGGCTCTGTCCGCCTTGACCGCGTTGGCCGCTGTGATGATCGTGAGCGTCGGTCCGACGGGTTTGGCAGCAGCACCGTACCTCGCGGTGACAGCGGTGACGCTGTTGCCGACCGTCGCCGGCGGCATTCTCGCCTTGGTGTTCGCGGCCTCCGTGGAGATAGTCAGCCTCTCGTCCGGATGGGGGAACTACTCCGGACTCTCACTCGGAGTCTGCGCGGCCGCGTTCGCGACCTGGGGAATCATGTCCCTGATCAGCCGCAACTTCGCCATACTCCACGAACGCGAAGAGCAGGAGCAGCGGGCAATCATGGAGGAGCGAACGAGGATGGCGCGGGATCTGCACGACATCCTCGGGCACTCGCTGACCGTCATCACGATCAAAGCCGAACTGGCCAATCGCCTACTCGATGTCGATATCGAACGTGCACGCAGCGAACTCGACGACCTCGAAAGGCTCTCTCGAGACGCGCTGGCGGACGTGCGCTCGGCCGTCGAAGGATTTCGTGGGATTTCTCTTCCCGTCGAGATAGCCCGAGCGCGAGAGGCATTGCGTGCGGCTGGTATCGAAGACGTGGTGCCGAGCAGTACCGACATGGTTCCCACGCGTCTTCGGGAACTCTTTGCATGGACGATCCGTGAGGGCGTCACCAACGTCGTTCGACACAGCGGTGCGACCCACTGCCGGATCACGGTCGACGAAAATAGTGCGTCGGTCGTCGACGACGGACGAGGGGCCGAGTCGACGTCTTCCGGAAACGGTCTGATCGGATTGCGCGAGCGCGCCGGAGCGTCGGGCGCACGAGTGATCATCACTCATCCCCAGCCGCAGGGGTTTGCACTTCAGGTAGTCGAACAGGAGACAGAGTGAACAGCCAGGGCGATCGAGCAACCATACGGCTGCTCTTGGCGGACGATCAGGCGCTCGTGCGAGGAGCTTTGGCCGCGCTGCTCGATCTGGAATCCGACCTGTCCGTGGTAGCCGAGGTCGGTCGCGGCGACGAGGTGGTGTCCGCCGTTCTCGAACACCGCCCGGACGTCGCGCTTCTGGACGTCGAGATGCCCGGCATGGACGGAATCGCCGCGACGGCGGCCCTTCGCGAGGCAGCACCCGACACCCGGGTTCTGATCGTCACCACGTTCGGCCGTCCCGGATTTCTTCGTAAAGCCCTGCACGCCGGGGCCGGCGGGTTCGTCGTCAAGGACACCCCCGCCAGGCAGCTTGCCGACGCGGTCAGGCGTGTCCACGCCGGACTGCGCGTCGTCGATCCCACCCTTGCGGCCGACAGCCTCGTCAGCGGCGAGTCGCCCCTGACGGAGCGTGAGACCCAAGTACTGCGCGCCGCTCACGACGGCGCACCCGTGGCAGCCATCGCAGGGGCGCTCTTCTTGTCCGCAGGGACAGTTCGAAATCATCTGTCATCCGCGATGGGTAAGACGGGTGCGTCGACGCGCGCGGAAGCCGTCAGAATCGCCGAGTCGAACGGCTGGCTCTGATCCGCGCGTCTGGAATCGCCTTCCCCGGCAAATAGTTCGCCGTTCGATTCGTGATGGCAATTTGTCCAGATCACTCAAAGTAGGGACCTTCTACCCTAGGGATTTTCCCTGCAAACGACCGCTTCGCGAGAATCCGAAACAGCTAATCGTTCGACACCTGGCTATGATGCAGTTAATTGAATCGACGGAGCCTGTGCGTAGCGGGGGAAGGGACGTCTCATGTCGAACCAGTTCAACGATCGCTTGAACTCGCTGTTCGAGACTGCCGACTTTCACGTCACCAACGCGATGGTCGTTCGCGGCATGACCGAGTTCGGCTGCCGCATCTCGACGCCGTACCTGTCGCAACTGCGCACCGGCGTCCGAACCAATCCGTCACCCGAAGTGGTTGCCGCCCTCGCCCACTTCTTCAACGTCCATCCGGACTACTTCTACGCCCCGTCCGATCACACTCCGCCCGCGATCTCAGGTGGCGAGGCAGACCTCTCCCTCCTCGAACAGCTGCACAACGTGCGCCTGCGGAACCTCACCTCCCGTGTCGTCGACCTCTCACCGTCTTCACAGGATCTGCTTGTCGAAATGGCGGAGAATCTACGTTCCTCCGAAAATCTTCCGCGCGTACCACCGGACTCGAATTCCTACATGTCACGCGCATAGCGCCCTTCGCCGACTCTCCTTGACTGCTCAGGGAGGGTTGGCCTTATGCTGGTCGATGCAGCTGGTTCGCCCGGCACGGTCATGAGGAGCCCCGAAGACCGGTCCCGGCGTCGAAGCTCCGTCAGCGCAAGCTGTCGGGGTGAGAGGGAACCCGGTGAAAATCCGGGACTGTCCCGCAGCGGTAAGCAGGAACGACCGCCGTTCATGTGCACTGGGCATCCGCCTGGGAAGCGACGGCCAGTAGGTTCGATCCAACTCGATCGAGTGCCCGCGAGTCCGAAGACCTGCCGACTGTGTCGGGCACGCCGTGCCCGACGGTCCACCGCCTCGTGGAATGGGCGTGTAGATCTCCATCGGACCTCGTGTGCGGTGCGGGCAGTGCTGCCCGCTGAAACTCGGGGTCTCGTGAGGTGTACCCGTCTGCCGGCAGTGGCCATCAGTGCATTGGCAATCTGGAGAAACTCCGTGACAACAACATTCACTTCGACCGTGCTGGGCTCACCGCGCATCGGTCCTCATCGAGAACTCAAGCGGGCAACCGAAAGCTACTGGGCAGGGCGCATCGACGCCGACGCCCTGCAGGCTGTCGCCCGTGACCTCCGTCGGCGGGGCTTGGCCGACCTCCGTGACCTGGGCCTCGACTCCGTCCCGGTCAATACCTTCTCCTTCTACGACCAGATGCTCGACACCGCAGTTCTTCTCGGCGCGCTGCCCGACCGCGTCGCGTCGGTCGCCGATCCGTTGGACCGCTACTTTGCCGCTGCCCGTGGGACGGACACCATCGCGCCGCTCGAAATGACGAAGTGGTTCGACACCAACTACCACTACCTGGTGCCCGAGATCTCGCCGTCCACCACGTTCGCACTCGACC
>NZ_CAURKP010000067.1:0-27460 GCF_963525155.1 uncultured Rhodococcus sp. | reverse complement strand
GGCGAACCGGGGCGTCCTCGGGAACCACGGCGATGGAGGGCATTGCCACCTTCAGGCCGAAGACCGGAACAACGAGTGCGATCAGGACGATCAATGCGCCGATGCCGAAAGGCCACGGGTGCTTGTGCAGCAGGGATGCCCAAGCTGCGAACATCGGGGAGCGGTGCTGCTGACGCTTTGCATACGGTAGTGAACCGCCGTTGACCTTGGCGCCGATCCGGCCGAGCACGGCAGGTAGCAGGGTGAGTGTTGCGGCGAGAACGAAGATCACAGCGAGCATGATTCCGACAGCCATCGTGCGTACGGCCGGGGCTGGAACGATGAGAACCGCAGACAAACTGACCAGAACTGTGAGGCCGGAAAGGACCACAGCTTTGCCGGCGGTGTCCATGGTTTGAGCCACGGCGGCCCGCGGATCCGGATCGGTTCGCAATGCATCCCGGAACCTGGCGACGAGGAAGAGTGCGTAGTCGATGCCGAGCGCGAGAGCGAACATCATCGCGAAGTTCATGGCCCACACGGAAATCGGCGTGATCTCGTTGAGGATTACAAGCCCGCCCGCCGAAGCGACCAGGCCCGCAAGCGTCAGCAGTAGTGGTAGACCCGCGGCAACCAGGGAGCCGAAGGCCAACACCATGATCGCGAGAGTGACGGGCCACGACATCATTTCGGCTTTGATCATCGCTTCGTGATTGGCCTTGTTGAAATCGCTCCACAACGCCGACGCACCCGTCGGGTACACCTCGATGGTGTCCGTGGACAATGCAGTGATTTCCTTGCCGAGTTCGTCTACCGCACTGACCATCTCGTCGGTACTTGCGTTGGCGCCCGCGATCATGATGCCGGTATGTCCGTCCGGGCTGATGGTCATACCGGGCTGCGGGGCGACCACTTCGCCGAAACGAGGGTCCGCGGAAAAGATTTCCGTTGCCGCCGTCAGCGTTTGCTGCATCGACGGATCCGTGATGGGTAGAGAATCCGAGTGAACGACCACCTGCACTGCGGCGGAGGAATTTCCACCGAAATGCTGCTCGGCCAACTCGCGAACTTGCACGGATTCGGATCCGTTTGCCTGCCAACCCGCGCCGGCGAGGGAGGTGAAGACACTGGGTGCTGCGGCGCCGAGTGCGATCAACGCGATCAACCAGACGCCGACGACGAAGCGGGTGTGAGTCGCCATCGATCGACCGAGACGAGCAAGTATGCCGTCGGCTCGGGTGGGTGGGTCCGCGGTGATTGTTCTGGTCGCTGACATCTTCACTCCTGATACGGGTGGGGGTATTCCTGTCCGTCACTTGTATACCCCCAGGGGTATAGATCTGTCACATTCGAGGGTTCTCTATGCTGCTGGGGGGCGCCGTCCGATCTGTGACGGTGAAACGGATATGGGAGAGCAATCATGGACGCACGCGACTGGGACGAGCGATACCGAGCGGTGACGGAGCCATGGGGAGTCGACCCGGCGGGAACCGTCGCAACAAGAATTTCCGATCTGAGACCGGGCACCGCGATCGATCTGGCCTGCGGCGACGGCCGTCACGCGCGGTGGATGGCTGGGCAAGGTTGGTCGGTGACTGCGGTCGACCATCTGGCCGCAACCTTGAATCGCGTCGGGCAGTGGGTTGCCCCAGGTGGACGCGTCCTCTATCTGGGACATTCCATCGAGAACTTCCATCGTGGTGTGGGCGGTCCACCCGAACCGACCATTCTGCCCGGTATTTCCGATCTCGCTCGCGCTGCGGAGGGATCGAGGGTCTATGCCCTCGAACATGTCGTTCGGTCGCAGGACGGTAAGACGGCAATTGACGTTTTGCTCGAATTCGGTCCGTGGGAACAGGTCTGACCAGGGCGGGAGCGCACCTTCACGTTCCTGGGTAGCCTACCCTAAACTTGCGAGGGTGTTCGTCGTTCGATGAGCATGAACGACGATGATCGGATTCTCGATGTCTGACCACTCTCAGGTAGCTCACCCGTCTGTCTCGGGTGGTGGCCATCTGGACGCAGCGCTCCCGGCGACGGCCGCTCAGCGTGAGGTGTGGGTTGCTCAGAACGTCGATCCGAGCAGTCCGGTCTACAACATCGGACTTGTCGTCGAGGTCGACGGCACGATCGACGTCGAGCGCGCGGCAGCGGCGATCGAGGCCAGCGTCGGACGCGTCGAAGCGCTGTTCGTGCACTTCGAGGTCGATGCCGACAACCAGCTGATCCAGGTGTCGATTCCGGATGCGCGCTGGGACGTGGAAATTCTCGACCTTCGGGCCGAGGCGGATCCCGATTCGACTGCGCAGTCGTGGATGGACACCGACATGGCTCGGGTCTTCGGTCCGGACGATCTGCTGTTCCGCCAGGTGCTTCTGCTGACCGCAGACGACCGAGTCATCTGGTATCAGCGCTATCACCACAGCGTGGTCGACGGGTACGGCATCTCGCTCATCGTCGCCGACGTCGCCGAGCGATACGACGATCCGAATCTCGGGACTGCCGCGCCGCAATGGTCACTCGACGCCGTGGTTGCAGCCGATCTGGATTACCGGAACTCTCCGCGATTCCAGACCGACCGTCAGTACTGGGTCGAACGCGTTGAATCGGGACCGGAAGCGACGCGTATTCTGCATGGGCAGGTGGATGATTCGCTGCCGCCGATCTCAGCGATGCTCACGCTCGACGCTGATCGCGCGGCACAGCTCTACCGCTATGCGGCCGACGCCGGGATTCGACGAACTCGCCTGCCCATGGCCGCGCTGATCGCGTACATCGCACGAACCACCGGAAAGCACGACGTTGTCGTCTCGGTACCGATGGCCGCTCGGGTGGGGCGCGACATGCGTCGCACTCCTTCGATGGCGTCGACAATTTTGCCGCTGAGTATTCGGGTAGAACGCTCGGAAACCATCGGCCAGTTGGCAACTCGACTCGACACCGCCCTGATCTCGATACTCAAGCACGGGCGCTACCGGGGAGAGGATCTCGCTCGCGACATTCGGGCGATCGATCCCGACCGTCAGGTCTTCGGTCCCGGCATCAACTCGATGATGTTCGAACACACACTCACCTTCGGCGGATGCCCGGTGCGCGTGCGTAATTCGGTAACCGGTCGAGTCACTGACCTGGATCTGAGTGTGCGCGGGGGTCAGGACGGGGAACCGATCGAGATCGACGTCCGCGCTCCGTCCGGATTCGATCGCGAACTGGCTGATCACACCGCAAGAATCGAACAGTTCCTCGATCGATTTGTAGCCGAGCCGCAGCTTCCGATCTCGGCACTCGATCCCATGGCGTCGGCGGAACGAGAACTCGTGCTCCATGGGTGGAACGACACCGCAGAGCCGCAGCCCGTCACGACGGTGCCGGAATTGTTGCGCAGCAGCTTCTCTGCCGATCGGGGCGCTGTCGCCGTGGTCGACGGCGACGTCCGGCTGACTTACGCCGAACTCGAAAGTCGGGTATCGCAGCTAGCAGCGCACTTGATCTCTCGCGGTTTTGCCCCCGAAACCGTTGTGGCGATCGGCCTTCCGCGATCTGCCGAGATGGTGGTGGGGTTGTTGGCCGTCATGTGCGCCGGCGGCGCCTTCGTGCCACTGGATCCGTCGTGGCCCGCAGAGCGTCGCGAATCGGTACTAGCCGATGCCGGCGCCACGCTGGTGCTCACCCCGGACGGTGCAGACGACTCCGTTCCGGTCGATCTCTCCGCGTGGGCGTACGAGGACGGGCCCTCGGACCTGTCCGAGACAATGACCTCCGACATTCGTATTCACGGTGCCCAACTCGCATACGTCATCTTCACGTCCGGTTCGACCGGACGTCCGAAGGGCGCCATGATCCGCCACGAGGCAATCTGCGCAAGGTTGCTGTGGCAGCGGGAGCGGATTCTCGGGTTCGGGCCCGGCGATGCCTCACTGTTCAAAGCCCCACTCTCATTCGACATCTCGATCAACGAGATCCTGCTCCCGCTCGTCTCCGGCGGTCGATTGGTGATCGCAAAGCCTGAGGGGGAACGCGACCCGCAATACCTGCTCGACCTGATCGCCGGAGAATCGGTCACTTTCGTCTACCTGGTCTCGTCGATGCTCGACATCCTTCTGGATCTGGCGAACGGGACCGATCAGCTCGATTCGTTGAAGCACGTGTGGTGCGGCGGTGAGGTTCTCACGCCTGAACTCTTCGATCGGTTCCGCGATCAACTGTCCACGACGCTGTATCACGGCTACGGCCCGGCCGAAGCGACCATCGGTGTCTCCCATGTGATCTACCGCGAGGACGCGGAACGAATCGCCACATCCATCGGTCGGCCGAACCCCAACACTCGTCTGTACGTGTTGGACGGCGACTTGCAGCCGGTTCCGATAGGCACCGGCGGCGAACTCTACGCCGCGGGCTTCCTGCTGGGACGCGGATACGTGGGTGCTTCGGCACTGACCGCATCTCGTTTTGTCGCGGATCCCTTCGTCTCAGGTGATCTGGCCGGATCCCGCATGTATCGCACCGGTGACTTGGCCAGATGGACCGCCGACGGCACCCTCGACTTCCTCGGACGCACGGACAATCAGGTGAAGATCCGCGGCATGCGCCTGGAACTCGAGGATGTCGAAGCCGCCGTGATTTCGCACCCCGCAGTGCGTCACGTGGCAGTTCTGGTGCGCCAAGCACCTACAGGTGCAAAGTATCTCGCCGCCTACGTGAGCGCAGCGTCGGGGACGAACCTCGCGATCGACTCACGTGAGCTTCGCGAGTGGGCTGCGAGCAAGCTGCCCGACTACATGGTCCCGACCACCGTCACCGTCCTCGACAAGTTTCCGCTCACGGCAAACGGCAAACTCGACCGTCGCGCGCTACCCGAGCCCGATCTCGCCGAACTGAGTGCACATGTCGCTGCGAGAAACGAAGTCGAACAACAGTTCTGCACGTTGATCGCGTCGGCAGTCGGCCTCGATTCGGTAGGCGTTACCGACGACTTCTTTGCACTGGGCGGCGACAGCATCGTCGCGATCGCACTCGTGACCGCGGCTCGTGCTGCCGGTTTGTCGATCAGTCCTCGCGAGGTGTTCCAACTGCGCACCGCCGAGGCTATGGCGCGTGCCCAGTCCTCCCGAGTGGCTGAGATCGTCGACCACGCGGACCAACCGATCGGCCACGTAGCCACGACGCCGATTGCCGCCAGGGTTCTCGGAGTGTCGGACGCAGTACGAACCTTCCACCAGCGAGCGCTGATTCAGACGCCGTCAGCCTTGACGTCCGAGCATGTCCAGGCGGCGCTCGACGCCCTGGTGGCGCGCCACGATGCACTTCGTGCGACGTTGACTTCCGAAGGAACGCTGCTTGTTCCGGAGACAAACGAAGCGGCTGTGGTCTTCGAGACCCGTGCGCTACCGTCACCGCTCGAAGAATGCGGACCGTTGATCGTCGCCGAGACCGAGCGAGCTGTCGGCCGTCTGAATCCGGCCGACGGCACGATGGTCAGCGCTGTTCTGTTCCGCCCTGTGACCGGTCCCGGACGGCTGTTGCTGGTCATCCACCACGTGGTGGTCGACGGCGTCTCGTGGCGCATCATCCTCGAGGACCTCGCGCGCGCCGGCATCGCAGCGATGAATGGCGACGAACCCGCACTCGCTCCGGTCGGCACGTCGGTGCGAAGGTACGCCGAACTCGTCTCGGAGGCGGTCGGAGCCGGGCGACTGGACTCGGAAATCGAGTTCTGGGACTCGTTGACGTCCGCACAACGGGCATCTCTCGGCCGTCGGGCACTCGACCCGGCAGTTGACCTCGCGCGCACCGCTGCGGCGCGATCGATCACCCTGCCTCCGGAATTCGCCGATCGATTGTTGGGCAGTGTCCCGAGGGCATTCGGAGCCGACGTGAGCGAAGTGCTGGTCACCGCGCTGGCCGTGGCGCTGACCAAGTGGAGCGGTGCCGGATCGGTGACGCTCGACGTGGAAGGTCACGGACGCGACGAGGACATCGTTCGCGGCGACGGCGCTGCACACGTCGACCTGACTCGTACCGTCGGATGGTTCACCACAGTGTTCCCGGTGGCGCTCGAGATCGGTACAGCCGCTCCGGATCTCGAAGCGAGCGGCGAGTTGGCGGGGGTTCTCAAGAGCGTCAAGGAGCAACTTCGACGCGTCCCCAACGCCGGCTTCGGGTACGGAGCATTGCGATACCTGGGCAGCTCGGATCAGTTGGGTAGCGGCGCAGCGCCTGAGGTGGTGCTCAACTACCTGGGACGTACTGCCGCAGCGGAGGGGGACTGGTTCCCGGTGTCGATGGACGGTGCTGCCGATCCGTCCATGCCGCTGGGACACGCGTTGTCTGTCGACGTCGTAGCCGAGGACGCCGCCGGTGGACCACGACTGCGAGCCACCCTGACCTGGGCGTCGAACATCTTCCTGCGTAGCGACATCGACAGGTTTGCGCGGTTGTGGCTGGACTCGCTCGAGGCCGTGTCCGGGCTCGCAGCCTTCGGCGGAGCCACACCCTCGGACTACCCTCTGGTGGCGCTCGCTCAGGCAGATGTGGACGGGTTGCCGAAGGCTGAAGAGATTCTCCCACTCACTCCGCTGCAGGAAGGGATCTACTTCCATTCGGCGTTTGCAGATCCGGGGGCGGATCAGTATGTCGTGCAACAGGTTGTGGAACTGACCGGAGCCGTGGACAGTGCGGCGTTGCACCGCGCGCTGCAATCCGTCGTCGATCGGCATGAGGCGCTGCGCACCGGATTCTCGGTCCTGGGTGACGGCCGGGTCGTGCAGGTGGTGCACCCGAGCGCTGTCGTGGAGATGGCGGTAGTCGAGGTGGCCGGCGCCGATGTCGATGAACTGCTTTCCGCCGACCGCGCGCGCGGGTTCGACCTGGCGCAACCGCCGCTCGTCCGTTACACGCTTGTCCGTGCCTCTTCGGAGAAGTACCTTCTGCTGCAGTCGATTCACCATGCGGTCGCAGACGGATGGTCGGTTCCGGTGATGCTGCGAGAGTTGATGGCGTCGTACAGCGTTGGCGACTCCGGCGTGGTGCTCCCGACTCCGGCGCCGTACCGCAGCTATCTCGAATGGTTGGCCCGCCACGATCACGAGGCCTCGGCAGCGGTGTGGAGGGAAACGCTGAACTCTCCCGGGCCCGCGGTCGAACTTCCCGCGCCGAGCGCGGGCAGCAGCGGCGTCTGTGCCACCCGAGTCGAGCTGTCCGACAGTGATACTCGCGCACTGGCGATCAACGGACGCTCCCATGGCCTGACGCTGAGCACGCTCGTGCACGGCGCCTGGGGGCTGGTGCTCGGCCGAATGACCGGCCGAACGGACGTGCTGTTCGGATCGACCGTATCGGGACGCGGTGGAGACCTGCCCGGTATCGAGTCCATGGTGGGCTTGTTCATCAACACTGTGCCGGCTCGGTTGCGGTTCGATCCGGCAGAGACAGCCGCGCAAGCGCTTTCCCGTTGGCAGAGGGAACAATCGGAACTACTCGACCATCAGTACCTGGGGTTACCCGAACTGCGACGGACCGGCGGACTGGAGCAGGACTTCGAATCACTCGTCGTGTTCGAGAACTATCCACTCGGTGACACGGCAATCGCTGATCCGACGAACTCGGTGCGACTGACGGGAATTCGATTCGACGAGCGACCGGCCTACCCGCTGACCCTGATCGTCGTCCCCGGCGATCGATTGGCGTTGGAGCTCAAGTACGACGCTGCTCAGGTGGACGGCGATGCCGCTGCGTCGCTGGCCGAAACTCTCGCAGTCGTACTCACCGAGCTCTCGCGCGATCTCGATCAGGTCATCGGCCGGATCGCGCTGACACCTGCACAGCCGGGAAGCGTCGGCACGGCCTTGGATCGGCCGCGCGCAACGCTGACCGAGCTGCTGAAGGATCAAGCCGGGCGTACACCCGAAGCCACCGCAGTGATCTTCCGTGAAGAGTCGTTGACCTACGCCGAACTTCACTCTCGCGCTGATCGTTTTGCGCATCTGCTGCGCGAACGTGGCGTCGGACGCGAATCGTTGGTAGCGGTTGCCTTGCCTCGCTCTCTTGATCTGATGGTCGCGATACTCGGCATCGGAAAGGCCGGGGGAGCATACGTTCCCCTCGACACCGGCTACCCGGCGGAGCGGCTGACGTACATGCTGGGTGACGCCGATCCTGTGTGCGTCGTGGTGTCGGAAGACTCTTCACTCGATTCGGGTTCGGTTCCGCGGGTGACGGTATCGGAGTCGGCGCAGTTCCCCGCCGATCCGCTGAGTGTCCCAGGATCGCCCGCGGATGCCGCGTACATGATCTACACTTCGGGTTCGACTGGTCGCCCCAAAGGCGTTGTGGTCAACCACGAGGGTGTGGTCAACCGATTGCTCTGGGCACAGCAGATACGTCCGATGGACGTCTCCGACCGGATGCTGCAGAAGACCCCGTCGAGCTTCGACGTCTCCGTTCCCGAATTCTTCTGGCCGTTCCTGGTGGGGGCAACTCTCGTGATGGCCGAGCCGGACGGACACAAGGACCCTGGCTATCTGGCCGACGTCATCGTCGAACATTCCGTGACCCGCGTGCATTTTGTTCCGTCGATGCTCGACGTGTTTCTCGCGGAGCCGAAAGCAGCACTGTGCTCTTCGCTCGAGATCGTCAACTGCAGCGGTGAGGCACTGCCCGTTCACGTTGCACGCAAGGTCGCCGAGATCCTGCCGAATACTCTGGTGGACAACCTCTACGGCCCCACCGAGGCCGCCGTCGACGTCAGTTGGCAGCCGTCGGTGCAGGAAACTCCGGCAGACGCCGTCAGCGTCCCGATCGGCGCACCTACCGCCAACACCGGCCTGTTGGTTCTCGATCCCTACCTGCAGAACGTCCCGGCCGGTGCCACCGGTGAGCTCTATCTGGCAGGGCCACAACTGGCGCGTGGTTACCACGGACGTGGGGGATTGACCTCCGAACGATTCGTGGCGAATCCGTACAGCGACGGCGGCTCGCGGATGTACCGGACCGGTGACATCGTGCGGTGGAATGCCGACGGCGTTCTCGAGTACCTCGGCCGTGCCGACGAGCAGGTGAAGGTTCGTGGATTCCGAATCGAACTCGGCGAAATCGAAGCGCAATTGGCGCTGTGCCCCGGAGTCACGGCAAGTGCCGTGATCGTCCGAACCGACGGTCCGAGCAACCGCGCACAGGTGGTCGCCTACCTGGTCGGAGATGCTGATGATGTTGCGGTTCGAGCTCAGTTGTTGTCAGTGCTACCGGAGTTCATGGTGCCAAGTGCCTTCGTGCGGCTCGAGTCGCTGCCGCTGAGCCCGAGTGGCAAGCTCGACCGAAAAGCACTACCTGCACCGGATTTTGCGGCACAGGTGGGCGACTTGACGGGAGTGGTTTCCTCGGGCGTTGCAGACCTCCTCGCCGGGCATTTCGCGACGGTTCTCGGACTGCCCCGTGTCGGGGTGCGCGACGATTTCTTCACTCTCGGCGGCGACAGTATCCTGGCGATCCGACTGGTCAACCTGGCTCGTCGTGATTCGGTAGTGCTGACCCCGCGTCAGATCTTCGAATTGCGAACTCCCGCTGCGATCGCTGCAGCGGTGGGTGATGTCGCCACCTCGGATGCCACCGTCACGGCCGACATCGGCGTGGGTGAGCTGGTTCCGCTGCCGGTGGTTCACCGCTTGTCCGAATGGACGGGTGGTACCGACCGCTTCAACCAGGCAGTTCTGATCCACTCTCCGGCAACATCTCTCGGTTCGATCACCGGCGCATTGCAGGCCGTGCTCGATCACCACGACGGACTTCGCCAAACCTTGATCCGACATGACCGCGGGATGTGGTCGGCGCGGATCGAGGAACCCGGTAGTGTCCGGGCAGCGAACCTGGTCGAACGCGTTGATGCTCGGGGACTGGATGACTCCGAGTTGCGAAGACTCGTCACTGAGCACTCTGAAACTGCGACCAGTCGATTGGATCCGTCTGCAGGGCGGATGGTCTCGGTGGTCTGGTTCGATTGCGGCGCTGAGAGTCTGGGCCGACTCGCGATAGTCGCGCACCACCTGGTCGTGGACGGGGTTTCCTGGGGAACCCTGCTCGAGGATCTCGCGATGGCCTGGGTGGCAGTCGAAGCCGGAGAGCCCGCCGCACTGGATGCCGTCGGAACTTCGCTGCGTACCTTCTCCCGTACGGTGGCCGAACACGCATACAGTGCTCATCGATTCGCCGAACTCGATCACTGGCTGACCGTGACCGCTCCGGGCGCGCAGTTGATCCCCGACGCCGCGGGCGATGCCGTCGTATCCGGAGGCTCGAGGCGCACGGTCACGGTGGACGGAGCAATCTCCGAGGCAGCACTTGGATCGGTTGCGGCAATGGTGGGTGCCGAGGGAACGGATGTTCTGTTGGCAGCGCTGACGATGTCCGTCGATCGCTGGCGCCGCTCCACCGGCCGCAGTGAACACGAATTGCTGGTCGATCTCGAACGGCACGGCCGGGAGGAGTTGGTGGCGGGCATCGATCTGTCGCGAACAGTCGGCTGGTTCACCACGATTGCCCCGATGCGGCTGCACGGCGGAATCGACCCGGTGGACACGCTACGCGAGGTGAAGGAGAGCCTGCGGGCGGCTCCGGACGGCGGTATCGGCTACGGGATGCTGCGATACGTGAATGCCCGCACGGCATCGACATTGGCGGGGCGCTCCGAATCTCAGATTCTGTTCAACTATCTCGGACGTACGACGACAGCTGGATCGACAGCATGGTCCTTGGCAGCGGAATCCGAAGCCTTGTCCACCGATCCCGACGCAGACATGGGAGGCCCGTACCGACTGATCGTGAATGTCGTCAGCGTGGATTCGGGGCTCCGCGCCGAGTTTGCCTGGGCAAGTGAAGATTTGTCCGAGGAGGACGCGCAGTCACTCTCCGACGGCTGGGTTTCGGCCCTCGGCGATCTGGCGGCTGCGGCCGCGCGTCACGCCGGGCCTCGCATTCTGACCCCGTCCGATGTGACGTTGCTCGACCTGAGTCAGACCGAGATCGACGCGATAGCCGATGCGAGTCCGGCAGGTGTCAGCAGCATCCTCCCACTCTCACCGTTGCAGGAAGGCCTGTACTTCCAAGCCGGCTACGCGGGCAGCAGCGACAGCAGCAGTGTTGGGGACATCTACACGGCACAGTTCTCGATGGACTTCGGGCACACCCTCGATGTCGACAGGTTGGCTGCGGCCGCCCGGACACTTCAACGACGAAATCCCACGTTGCGAGCGGGTTTCGTGAGCGAAGGGCTGAACGAGCCGGTGCAGTTCTTCAGCGCTGGACTCGATGTTCCGGTCGTCGTCCACGATCTCCGTGAACTCGACGACTCGGTTGCTCGTGAGCGTGCCGAGGCCGTCGCCGCCCAAGACCGAGTGACGCCATTCGACCTGACCGCGCCGCCGCTGTGGCGTATGAGTGTGCTGCATCTGCCTGGCGGCCAGGATCGTCTGGTGATCAACAGGCAGTTCCTGCTGTGGGACGGCTGGTCCAACGGCCTTGTCGTCAGTCAGCTTCTGGCGCTGTACGATACCGGCGGCGACGACAGCGCATTCGGCGAACCCGAGGGGTCGTTCGAGACATACCTCGCCTGGTTGGCCGATCGCGACGGTGCAGCCGCCGACGAGGGGTGGCGCGGAGCGCTCGCAGGACTCGAGGAGCCGACGCTTGTTGCCGAGCCGATGCCCGGCGTCGAAGTTCAGCTTCCGGATCGCCGCGATGCGGTTCTGTCGGAAACGCTTTCGCGTGCGTTGCGTGAGCGCGCTGCCGCGTCCGGCGTCACGTTCAACACGGTACTGAATGCAGCGCTGGCCCTCGTGCTGGCGTCGGCCACCGGTCGACAGGACGTCGTCTTCGGCTCCACGGTTGCCGGACGGCCGCCCGAGGTACCGGGAATCGACACCGTGGTGGGCATGTTCCTCAACACCGTTCCCGTTCGGCTGCAACTGGATCCGAACGAGAGCGTCGAGGAACTTCTTCGTCGGACACAGGCGGATCGACTTTCGCTGATGCCGTTCGACTACCTCGGTTTGGCATCGATCCAGCGTGTTTCCGAGCATCGTCAACTCTTCGACGTGCTGATGGTCCTGCAGAACTTCGTGGACGAGAAGCAAGTCCACGCGCTCAACGCCGCTCACGACGTGAGTGGAAGCGACAGTATCGATCACACGCACTATCCGCTGACCGTCGTGGTCACACCGGGTGCCACCGTCAACGTCAAGTTCGAGTTCCATCCGCATCTGGTGACCGCGCGCCGGGCCGAGGACCTACTGGGTCACTTCGTCGACCTGCTGCAGAGTTGGTCGCAGGACATGACGGGATCGGTTGTTGCGTCTCCGGTTCCCGCAGTAGCGCAGCAGACGCAGATCCGGGAGTTGCCGGAGCGCACCATTGCCGACCTGTTCGAAGAAGTCGCGTCGGCGCAACCGAACGACACGGCACTCGTGTTCGGGAAGCGCCGGATGACCTACGCCGATCTCGACGGCGAGATCAACCGGATGGCGCGGTTGCTGATCAATTACGGCGCCGGCCCGGAAAAGATTGTCGCTCTTGGCCTACCACGTTCGGTGGACATGGTCGTCGCGCTCTTCGCGGTATTGCGCACGGGTGCTGCCTACCTACCTCTCGAACTCGACCATCCGGCCGAACGGTTGGCCGTGATGATCGACGACGCGGATCCTGTCGTGTTGCTGACAACCGTTTCGGCCTCACCGAGGTTCGAAGGTGCCGACGTCCGCACTATCGTGATCGACGAACCCGATACAGCAGCAAGGAGACTGACGATCTCGGCGCGGGCACTCTCCGCGTCGGAACTCGGAGCATTCGCTCCGGGGGCACCGCATCGACTCGACCACCCCGCGTACGTCATCTACACCTCCGGTTCGACCGGCAAGCCCAAGGGCGTGGTCACCGGTTACCGCGGCTTGACGAACATGCAGTTCAACCACCGCGAGGCGATTTTCGAACCCGTGATCGCCGCGGCGGGCCGGCGCCTGCGGATCGCGCACACCGTGTCCTTCGCCTTCGACATGTCGTGGGAGGAACTTCTGTGGCTCGTGGAAGGCCACGAGGTGCACATTTGCGACGAGGATCTGCGTCGTGATGCCGAGGCGCTCGTTGCATACTGCGACGCACTGGACATCGACGTCGTCAACGTGACACCGACCTACGCGACGCACCTGATCGACAGCGGGCTTCTCGACGACGGTGTGGGACACCACCGCCCGCCGTTGGTCCTGCTCGGCGGTGAAGCCGTTCCGGATTCGGTGTGGAACAGGCTGCGCGACACCGAGGGAACCGTGGGCTACAACCTCTACGGTCCGACGGAATACACGATCAACACGCTCGGTGGCGGAACGTTCGACAGTGACACCCCGACCGTCGGCAAACCGATCTGGAACACGGCCGCGCATATCCTCGACGGCTGGCTGCGCCCGGTCCCCGATGGAGTTGCCGGCGAACTGTACATTGCCGGAGCCGGTTTGGCTCGCGGCTACCTCGGACGCTTCGCGCTCACGTCCGAGCGCTTCGTCGCAGATCCGGCTGGGACCGGAGGACGTATGTACCGCACCGGGGATCTCGTGCGGCGACGCGGTGACGGCAACCTGGACTTCCTCGGCCGCACCGACGATCAGGTGAAGATCAGAGGTCACCGCATCGAGCCGAGCGAAATCGTCTCCGTTCTCGAATCCGACGAACATGTGCGGCAAGCGGCAGTGGTGGTCGACGTCGGGGCAGGTGGAGTCAAGAGGCTCGTCGGCTACGTGACACCCGTGCGACTCGGCGCCGGGCACGACTACCGCGCGCAGGCGCGAGTTCTCCTACCCGACTACATGGTTCCGGCCGTGGTGATCGAGGTGGAGACACTACCGATGACCGTCAACGGCAAGCTCGACGTCAAGGCACTGCCCACCGCTGATTCGGTGCTGGGGGAGCGGAGTGGGGAGTCGATCGCACCGCGTAACCACACGGAAGAGGTCCTCTGCGACCTCTTCTCCGACGTACTCGATGTGGACGATATCGGAGTCGACGACAACTTCTTCGACCTCGGTGGGCACTCGCTTCTGGCCACCAAGCTGATCAGTCGAGCTCGGATCGCCATTCCGAACAGTCTGACCATGCGTGATCTCTTCGAAGCGCCGACGGTGGCGGAACTCGCGGAACGTATTGCGGCCGAGCAGGGATCGACGCGACCGGTCCTGGTAGCGAAGCCGCGGCCGGACCACCTTCCTCTTTCTGCCGCTCAACAGCGATTGTGGCTGATCGGACAGATGGAGGAGAACTCCGCGGCCTACAATTTCCCGATCGTGCTCCGTTTGGACGGCGCACTGGACGCGGACGTCTTCGCCGCGGCGCTCGGCGACGTCGTGGAACGACACGAATCCCTGCGTACGGTGTTCCGGTTGGTGGACGGATCGCCGGAGCAGATAATTCTCGAATCGGCGACGATTCCGGTCGAGACAGTTCATCGAGACGAATCCGGTGTCGCCGGTGAAATTGCCGTGGCAGTGGGTCGTCCGTTCGACCTGTCTGACGAGATTCCGATTCGCGCACGTCTGATCCGGGTGGACGGTGCCGAGGTGGACGGTGCCGTAGTGGCCGTGATCGTCCTGCATCACATCACTACGGACGAATGGTCCGATCGGCCATTCCTGCGCGATCTGATGTCGGCATACTCCTCTCGGATCCAGGGCGAAGATCCAATTTTCGAACCGCTTCCGGTTCAGTACGCGGATTACACTCTGTGGCAACGGGAATTGTTGGGCAGCCCTGACGATCCGTCGAGCATCCTGAGCACGCAGTTGGACTTCTGGGCGAAGAGTTTGGACGGAGCCCCCGAAGAACTGCTGCTTCCCGCCGACCGGAGTCGACCGGCCAGACCGAGTTTCTCCGGTGGTGCAGTGGTGACACGGTTGGGCGTCGAGACAACTGCTGCACTGCGAGATCTGGCGCGCGAGAGCCGGAGTTCGATGTTCATGGTTCTGCACGCGGCGTCGGCGGCGTTGCTGACTGCGCTCGGAGCGGGTGAGGACCTTCCCCTCGGCGCTCCCGTCGCCGGACGTAGTGAGCAGGGACTCGACGAACTGGTCGGCTTCTTCGTCAATACGATTGTGCTGCGCACGGATACGTCAGGTAACCCGACGTTCCGGGAGTTGGTGGATCGCGTTCGCGAGGGAGATCTCGAGGCCTTCGCCAACGCTGACGTTCCCTTCGAAACGGTGGTGGAGCGCCTCAATCCGTCGCGTACTTTGGCACGTAATCCGCTGTTCCAGGTCATGGTCGGCTATCACAGCCGCGAGGAGACGGGCGGCGATTCGTTCGAACTCGAGGAGTACACGGCCAAGTTCGATCTGGTGTTCAACTTCACCGAGTACCTCGGCGACGAAGGCTGCATCGACGTCCGACTCGAATACGGCAGCGACCTCTTCGATCGCGAAACGGCACAGCGAATTTCGAACCGATTGGAATCGGTGATCGCGGCAGTCGTGGAATCGGCCGACATCGAGATCGGCGACATCGACATCTTCTTGCCAGGCGAACTCGAGCAAGTTGTCACCTCGTTCAACGACACCGCCGTCGACGTGCCGGAAGAGACGTTCTACGACGCTTTCGCGCGTGGAGTCGTTGCTACGCCCGAGGCGATTGCGGTGCGCGACGAGGCGGGGCAGGCCACGTACCGCGAACTCTCCGAGCAGTGTGATCGGATCGCCGGCGTGCTGTATCGCCGCGGAGTGTCGGTCGAAGACGTGGTGGGGCTTGCCGTCCCGCGCTCGGTGGAAATGGTCGCGTCGGTCCTCGCCGTGCTCAAGCTGGGGGCCGCGTATCTACCCCTGGATTTGAGTCACCCGAGCGAGCGCATCACATACATGCTCACCGATTCCCGCGCCTCGGTACTTCTGTCCACCGCGGAGGAAAGCTCGCGGATCGAGGATGTGGTCGGCGTCGAGCGAATCCTCCTGGACGATCCGCTGATCCGTGCGGAACTGGACGAGGCAGTGATCGTCGAAACTCCCCGGCCACCAGTTGGCGTCAGCCACGCTGCCTATGTCATCTACACCTCGGGATCGACCGGCAAGCCGAAGGGAGCCGTCCTCTCCCATGACGGTATTCCGAGTCTTGTTGCCACAGCCGAGGTTCGGATGCGACTGGTACCGGGTTCGGTGGTGATGCAGTTCGCTTCGGTCGGCTTCGACGTCGCGGTATTCGAGCTGGCGATGGCACTGTGCACGAGCAGCACCCTGGTGATCGTGCCGCAGAATGCACGAGTTGCCGGTCCGGCGCTGACCGATTTCATGACGAGCAATCGTGTCACCCACGCGATCATCCCTCCCTCGTTGCTGGCCGCTCTGCCGGCAGGATGTGAAGTGCCGCAGGGCTGCACCGTGTTGGTCGGAACCGAGACGGTGCCACCGGAGCTGATCGGGCGATGGGCGGAGCGGCTGAATTTGCTTGCCGCGTACGGACTCACCGAAGCCACGGTGAACAACACACTGTGGCAGGCGGAACCCGGTTGGAACGGTCCCGTGCCCATCGGAATCCCTGACCCCAACGAACAGGCGTACGTGCTCGACGATCAACTGCGTCCGGTTCCGCCGGGAGTATCCGGCGAGCTGTACATCGCGGGACGCGGCCTGGCGAGAGGCTATCTGGGCCGATTCGATCTGACGGCACAGAGATTCATCGCCGATCCCTTCACCGCGGGCGATCGCATGTATCGCACCGGGGACCGCGCGCGGTGGCGCACTGACGGGAACATCGACTTCCTCGGCCGCGTCGACGATCAGGTCAAGATCCGCGGTTTCCGAATCGAGTTGGGCGAAATCATCGGAGCTCTCAGTGCCCATCCTTCGGTGAAGCAGGCAACGGTCGTCGCGGATCGGCAGGGCGAAATCACGCGCCTGGTCGGTTACGTGTCACCGGAACCCGGTGTCGTCGTCGACACGACGGCAGTGCGGAACCTCGCGGCAGTGTCGTTGCCCGACTACATGGTTCCGACCATGGTTGTCGCCCTTGACGGTCCGCTGCCGTTGACGCCCAACGGAAAGCTCGACCGCAAGTCGTTGCCCACTCCGGACTGGTCGGAGCTGGCGGGTGATGTTGCTCCTCGCACGGCAGTGGAGTCCACGGTTGCGGCTGCATTCGCGGAAATCCTGCAACTCCCGAGTGTCGGAGTCCACGACAGTTTCTTCGAACTCGGCGGCCATTCGATGGCTTCGATGAAACTGGTCGGTCGCATTCGTGAAGCGTTCGGCGTGGACGTCAGTATTCGAGACGTATTCGACGCGCCGAGTGTTGCGGAGTTGGCGGCCGTCGTCGCGCGTTCGGAAGGTGGGCGTCCGATCCTGGCGCCGGCGGTGAAACGTCCCGAGACGATGGGTCTGTCTGCGCCGCAACGTCGTCAATGGGAGTTGTTCCGCGCGTCCGGCGCGCAACCGCAAGCAAGCCACGCTCTGGCGCTGACCCTGAAATCGAAGATCGATCCGGAGATTCTCGGGCACGCCTTGGACGATGTGACTTCGCGGCACGAACCCCTGCGGACCACCTTCGTCGAGGTCGACGGCATCGTCGTGGCAAGAGAATCGGTGCGTCCGACTGTCGATGTGGTCGATGTCGGCGCCGGCGATGTGGGTCGAGTGGTGTTCGAACTGGCTCAACTTCCGATGGATCTGCGTGAGCAATCACCGTTGCGGGTTCATCTGGTGCTCGGTGAAGACGGCTCTAGGACACTGCTTCTCGTCATGCACTACATCGCCGTCGACGAGTGGTCCGTAGTGCCGCTGCTGGGAGATCTGGTCTCTGCTTATGCAGCCCGGTCGCAGGGAGATCAACCGGTTTGGGACGAGCTTGCATTGACGTACGCCGATTACACCGTGTGGTCGGACGAGCTGTTGGGAGACCCCCGAGACGTCGACAGCCGTGCGTCGAAGCAACTTGCATATTGGCGGGATGCGCTCGACGGAATACCGACCAGTGTGAATCTTCCGTTGCCGGAAGGTGACTCGGAGCCTCGAGGTGACGTGATCGCCGTCGACATCGACGCGGGTCTACACGCCGGAATCGACGCCCTGGCTGCGCGCACCGGCACGAGCATGTTCATGGTCCTGCAGGCCGCACTGGCCAGCGTTCTCACGAAGGCCGGCGCGGGTACCGATCTTCCCATCGGTTCACTGGTTGCGGGCAGGTCGGATCCCCGTCTCGAACCGATGATCGGATCGTTCTTCAATGTTGTTCTCCTGCGCACGGATACGTCCGGTAGTCCGACGTTTGCAGAATTGCTGGCTCGCATCCGGGAAAACAATCTGGAAGCGCTGAGCAATCAGGACGTCTCATATGTGTATGTCGAGCAGGCACTGGGTAATCCGGCGTCCATGAGGCCTCAGGTGATGGTGATCCATCATCAACAGGCCGATTTGGACGGGCTCGGCGACTTCGGTTCTCTCGTACCGATTCCGGTGGGAGTGCCCGATGCGGATGTGACGTTGAGTTTTTACGAGCCGGTGGGCGATGGGCCTGTCTTTGCAACTCTCGGGTTCCGTGCCGACCGCGTCGATGCGGGTGCGGTCCGCGTATGGGCAGGTCAGTTGGTCGACGTGATCGAGGCTGCAGTCGCCGCCGAAGGGGATGACGCGAGCGAGGGGGCGAAACTATGACATACGTCGCATCGCTCCGCGGGGTCGACCGCTATACGAGGGCTCGTAGTGTTGATACCCTCACCTCATTAAGGGTAGCCTTTGCTACTTACTTCGGGACATCGATTGGCGGCCGTACCAGGTCGTTCCGTCGGGGATGGACTACCTGTAATGAGTGAATCACCAAGAGACTCCAGCGCCGAACCTGCCATTGTCGACATCGTCGGCGTCGGGTTCGGTCCGGCCAACCTCGCGTTGGCCATTGCTGTCGAAGAACACAATGCAAATTGTGCGGCCGTTGATCGGGTGAACGCGCGGTTCTTCGAAAAGCAGTCTCAGTTCGCGTGGCATCCCGGGATGCTGCTCGACGGTGCCACCATGCAGATCGCGTTTCCGAAGGACCTGGTGACGTTCCGGAATCCGCAGAGCGGATACAGCTTCTTCTCGTATCTGTTCGAGCAGGGTCGACTGGTCGACTTCGTCAACCACCAGACCTTCTTCCCCACGCGCCACGAATTCAACGACTACCTGTGCTGGGCAGCTCGACGAGTCGACGCGGACGTGCAGTTCGGTACAACCGTCGACGGGGTCGAGGGCATCAAGAACTCCGACGGCGTTGTCGATCGCTTTGCGGTTCGCACCGCCGACGGTGAAACGGTGATCGCGCGCAACATCGTTGTCGGAGCCGGACTGAAAGAGCGGATCCCGGAGTGGGCGACGCCTTCGTCGCGGTGCTTCCACAATCACCAGTTCCTCTTCCATCTCGAAGCAATGCCGGAGCCCGTACACAACCGGTTCGTCGTTCTCGGCGCCGGCCAGAGTGCCGCGGAGATCGTCGACTACCTGCACGCGAACTACCCGAACGCCGAAGTTCACAGTGTTTTTGCCCGCTACGGCTACAGCCCGGCAGACGACAGCCCGTACGCGAACCGCATCTTCGATCCCGAAGCCGTCGATCAGCTGCACGGTGCAGACGCCGCGGAACGACGCCGGCTGCTCGATCTGCACCGCAGTACCAACTACTCGGTCGTCGACATCGAACTGATCAACAAGCTGTATGCCACCGAATATCAGGAGATGGTTCGTGGGCCGCGGCGACTGTTCATGCGTCGGGCCTCGGAGATCACGAGTGCCGTGGAGACCGAATCCGGCATCGAACTGGCTGTCCGTAGCAATCTCGACGGCTTGACCGACACGCTGGCGTGCGACGCACTCATTCTGGCCACGGGTTTCACCCCGGCACCTCTGGACGATTTGTTGGGTGAACTCGTGCCGGATTCGTCCGTTCCGCGTAACGTCAGTCGGGATTATCGACTGGCTGTAACGGAGGACGTGACAGGCGGTATCTATCTGCAGGGTGGGACAGAACAGACTCACGGATTGACGTCGTCGCTGCTGTCGAACGTGGCAGTGCGGGCGGGGGAGATTCTGGCGTCGGTGCTGAGCCACCAGAACCGAACTGGTGCGCTTGCTAGTCTGGGCGCACAAGACACGTACGTAACGAGTGAGGCGAGATGAGCACTAACCCTTTCGATGACGAAGACGGCCGCTTCTACGTGCTGGTGAACGACGAGGACCAGCACTCGCTGTGGCCCACGTTTTCCGAGGTCCCCGCCGGCTGGCGCGTGGTGTTCGGTGAAGACAGCCGCAAGGCGTGCCTCGAATACGTCGAGGCCAACTGGACCGACATGCGTCCGAAGAGCCTGCGTGAGGCCATGGAAGCCGATCAGGCTGCTGGTGGAAAGCACGCAGTCGAGAGCTGATTCTCTCACCGCTCGGAACCCCCGAGTGAACAGAAAAGAGCTGGGCACCGTCAGGTGCCCAGCTCTTTCTGCTTGAACGACGCCTACTTCTCGGTGACGGGAACTCGACGCCTGCGCTTGCGGACCATCGGGCGACGTAGCGAGTCCACGCGCATCAGAATCCTTGGACGACGCAGCGTGCGCGCTCCCCATTCGCCGAGCGTGACGCCCGCGGCCAGGGCGCAGCCGATGCCGAAGGCCGACAGCAAGGCAGTCAACCCGATCAGTACCTGGTCGTTGAGCAGCGCGTACAGGCCTCGGTACAGCGACAGACCGGGGAGTAGGGGAGTGATGCCTGCGACCGCGACAACCAGCGGAGGCGTCAGTGCGCGGCGAGCCATCAGACCACCGGCAAGACCGACCACGGTTGCGGCGATTGCGGCGGCGATCACGGGACCGACGTCGAGTGTCTGCACGAAGATCGACACACCACTGCCTGCCGCACCGCCCAGGAACGCCGCGGTGAGTGCACGCCTCTCGGCGTAGCAGGCGAGCGCGTAGAACACCGACGCACACGCACCGGAGAGCATGAGGATCGGCAACTGCGTGATGGTGGAGACTTCCACATTGATCGGTGGAAGCGTCGAACCCAACATCCCGGTCATTCGCAACGAGATTGCGACGCCCGCGATGATGCCGCCCGTCATCATCACCACTTCGAAGAATCGCGCGACAGCTGTAATGGGTGCACCCATGATCGCGTCCTGGACCGAGCCCACCAACGACAGCCCGGACAGTAGAACGACCACTCCGGCCGCGATGACCAACGACGGCCGGATACTGATCCCCAGCTGGTCCTGAAATGTATAGAGCGTGGCGGCGGGCGCAGCCGCGATGAGACCACCGACAACCTGCTGGAAGAAGAACGGTAATCCGAACCGGTTCAGTACGCGGTTGACTCGATCGATGACCATCGTCGTCAGAAACGCGACTGTGGCAACGAGGAACCCGCCGCCGAGCAGGACGGAGACCGAAGCCGCCATCGCAGCCCAGGCCATGGTCGCGGTCCATCGGTTGTACGGGTGCGGCGCCGTCGTGATGGCTGTGAGCGCGTCGTGCGCTTGGTCCGGTGTGATCGCCTCACGGCGGATACGACGCGTCAGACGGTCGACGGCCGCCAGCCGCGTGAAGTCCATCGAGCGGTAGTGCACGATGCGCATCGTGCTCGCCGGCGGTCGCGTCGGGCCGCGATAGGCAGAGAGCACAATCGAGTTGTAAGTGACGTCGACGTCACACTGGGCAAGGCCGTACGTGGCGGCGATGAACTGCACCTGCTCAGCGGTGTCCATGGCCGCGGTTCCGGATGCGAGGAGGACTTCGCCCACCCGAACCGCGAGGTCCAGGACCTCTGCGACGACGGCGTCGTCTGTCAGGTCGATCGGTTGAAGCGGCGCGGGAGCCGACGTGACCGTGTCGACGGTGGCTTGCCGGTTTCCCGTCAGGCGTGTGAGTACTTCGGTTAATTTCGCCATCAGGGGGCGGAGTGGGAGTTGCGCATGGGGCCCACGCTATCTAACGTGACCCGCGCGCGGCCACCGTGACGGCTTGGATATGATGGCTCCGCAAAGTCAGTCGCGGCAACGCGTCGGTCTTCGCCTCCTTAGCTCAGTGGTAGAGCACTCGCCTTGTAAGCGAAAGGTCGTCGGTTCAATCCCGACAGGAGGCTCCGAAAGAAGAGGCACTCACCAATGTGGTGAGTGCCTCTGTATTTGCTGAGGTGCCGATAGGCGTCCGGTTCAGTTGGTCTCGGGCTTGTTCGTAGCCTGGCGCGGGTCGATCGCGCCGTCGATGTACTGCTGGGCGATCACTCGCAGTTTGACGTTGCTGCGCTGCGAGTCCTGGATGAGAATGCGGAAGGCTCGGTCGGCGTCGACGTGGTGGGTGCCCATGATGATGCCCTTGGCCTGTTCGATGACGCCTCGCGATTCGAGTGCTCGCTCGAGGTCCATCGCGTGCTTTCTGGCGATGTCGAGGCGCTGCGAGCTGTGCAGCGCGTAGGCCGAGGTCACGGCGAACAGTTGGAGCAATGCCACGTCGGCGCCGGTGAAACCTCGGAGGTCGTGGCTGTAGAGATTGAGGGTTCCGAGCGGGCGTTCCCGGCCAGGCAGTGGCATGGACAAGAAGCTGACGGCGCCGACTGCCTTTGCCGCGCTTGCGAATTGAGGCCACCGGCTGTGGGCTTCGCTGGCATGTGCGCGGACAACCGTTCCCGTGCGTGACGACGTCACACTCGGTCCGTAGTCCAGTCGGAATTGGATCGAGTCGACGGTGCGAACAAGTTGGTGGGTGGCGGCTACGGTTCGGAATGTCGTATCCGAACCGCCGATCGTAATTCCGGCCATGTCGGCGTCGGCGATGAGATCGACGGCATGCCTGCAGACTTGTTCGAGAAATTGCTCGGCCTGGGCATGTGGATCGAGGTGTGCGTACAGCGATTGCAGGGCGTCCGAGGCGGCGTCCAGGCTGTCCTGCGACGCGGAATTTCGGCCCCCGGTAGGGCCGCGGTGTCCTCTGGCGATGCGCGGCGCCGTCATTGTCTCAACCACCCTTCCCCATCACGTCGCAGGCATGTCCGATTCGTCTTATTGTTGCACCGGACTAACTGTTGTGCACTCTGTTTCGGTGGACAAGTGTCTGATGGGGCGGACGGTTATGTGAAGTGGACTGCGTATGCCCAATCGTGATGTTTGATTCGGCCGTTAGCGGGTAGTGCGCCGATCTTGGAATTATGTTGTCCTGCAACAGTTAACGTGGAAACTGCGACCGGGGTACAAGTTTTCTCCGCAATGGCGCGCAGGTCACGAACTTGGCCTATTGTCAGCGCCAGCGCACAATCTTGTACGCGTAACCCGTAGACAGTGAAGGGGATACGACGATGAACGGACTGATCGCGGCTCTGAACAGTGGAATGACCGTTGGCTTGGCCAACACGATCCTGACTTTCGGCGGAATCATCATCAACCTCAACATCGTGATCAACAACTGACCGCGTAATCGGCGAGTAACCGTTTGTTATGCCGATTCGATCGGAAGGTCAGGCCCTGGGCGGTCGCTCTTGCTCTTGAGCCACCGATTGGGAAGTTTGCCGGCAAGTTCTCCGAGTGGACCGACTGCAGCGCTGAGGATTCCGACGGTTTCCTGAAGGACCTCGATGCTTGCGCTCATCCGCTCGAGGTTGGGAGCGAGGGAAGTCAAGGTGTCGGACAGTGCAACGATCTGGTCAAGCGGGCCGCCTTCGGCGATGAGCCGTTCGAAGGCGCCGTTCTCTGCCAGGAGTGTTTCGAGGATGCCGTTCTCGGCCAGTGCGCGATCGATGACACCGTCCTTGGCAGTCAGGCGTTCGACGGCACCGTCTTGCGCTGTCAGGCGTTCCAGCGGACCGTCCTCCGCCATCATTCGGTCGAGGAGACCGTCCGGCGCGAGCAAGCGTTCCAATGCGCCGTTCTCGGCGAGCACCCTATCCAGCGGTCCGCCGGGGGCAAGAAGTCTTTCGAGTGGTCCGCCGGGAGCGAGTAGTCGTTCGAGAGTGCCGTCGGGTGCAGTCAGTTTGTCGACCGGGCCGCCGGGGGAGAGAAGTCGATCGAGTGGCCCACCGGGGGCCAAGGCCTGCCCGATGGGCCGATCGTCAGCGGTAAGCGATGACAACTGCTGGATCATCTGCATGGGTCCGCGGGGGCTTGCCAGACCGGCAGCACCCGCCGTCACGGCGCCGGTATTACCGACGGCGATACGAACTGTCGTGACCGTCAGCTCGGCGATTCCCAAACTGATCTCTGCGGCTGCAATGCCCGCGCGTAGGGGAAGCGTGAGCATCTCCAGCAGTTTCATGCGTTAACTGTAACCGGTAACACACAAACACTCACCAGGATCGCCGGTCAGTGAAGGACCTTCAGACCGACCACACAACCGACGATGCCGAGGATCAGCAGAATCTTGACGACCGACGTGGACTCCGCACCGGTGATCATCGCGTATCCGACGGTCAGGGCGGCGCCGATGCCGACCCAGACCGCGTACGCAGTTCCGATGGGAAGGGTGCGCATTGCATACGCGAGGCCGGCCATACTGACGATCAGGCCGAGGATGAAGACAACGGTGGGTGACATCTTGCTGAATCCGTCGGACTTACCGAGTGCGGTAGCCCAGACAGCTTCGAAAAGTCCGGAAATGACGAGCACGATCCATGCCATGGTGAACAACTCCCAAGGCACCGTCTTTTCGCTGGCCGGGTACGGTGCGCTCGTCCGGATGTCGTCGTTGACCACCCAACCATAGCAACAGAATTCTGCGTTCCGACCCGATCAGCTGGCGATTAAGGTCACCACCGCCGGTCGAACCCGCTTCAGATGGATGCTCGTCACGGCCACCACGATCGTCGCCGTCGCAGCGAGAACAGCCAGAGGAATCGGCGTGTTCACGGCGGCCGGTCCGTGTTCGACGAGCGGACCGGTAGACCACCCGAATTCCCGCGAGCCCGGGTCCAAGAAGGTCGGTGAAACCGAGAACAACGTGAAAGCGACGGGCAGCATCGCCCCGCTCGAGACTGCTTCGACGGCAACAGGCATGCATGACGTGACGGCCAGTCCCAGCGCAAGCGGGAGGATGAGGACGTAGGCAACCGTGGCCGGGGCGGCATCCAGCAATCCCGAGAGTGCAGTCACGGCAAGGAGTCCCAGCCCGAGTTGCGGCATCGGACTTCTCCAGCCGACGACGACGCCCAACGCCAGGGCAGCAGCTCCCGCGGGCATCGCCCAGGTCCAGTCGGATGGAAAGGAAATCGAGCTGACCGAAACCGCGCTGACTGCCAGTCCGGCGAGTACGAAACGACCGTCGTGTGGCGGCAACCGCCAAGCCAGTGCGACGGTAACGGCAACCGCCATTACCACCGCGATCACCCAGGACCCAGGTGATGTCGTCGAGCCCAACCACACATAGAGAGCCGTGAATACCAGGGGCAGAACAACTCCCAGCCTCACCAGGCGGGCGTCGATGTCGCCCGGCTCCTGATTCGGTCGTGCGAGTGCGGCGACTCCACCCACGAGAAGAGTTGCGGCGAGCAGAATCCAGACGGGAACCGTGGACGGCACGGGGTAGGAATCGCCCGGAAGTGTGAGCGACCACCTGGGGACGCGATCGCGCCATAAGTCCGCTGCGCCGAAGTACAGGGTCGTCGTGGTTACGCCGAGTCCGAGAGCGGTTTGTGCTCCGCGGTGACCCTTCGTCGGAAATGCCGCTGCCGCGAGGAAAGCGCCTGCTCCGATTGCGTTCAGAGTCACCGAAATCTGGGCGGAGACGGGGACGAATGCAGGTAGCGCGATAGCGAGGGCGCCGACTACAGCGAAGACACTCGCGAGACCGCCACGTCCCCAGCGATGCAGTAGCGCTACGCCGACGGCCGCAACCACCGCGGCAGTTGCTCCCGCCCACTGCGGCGTGATCACCACCGAGATAACGCCGGCGTCGGAGAAGGAGAAGTCGTCAACTCGGGACTCGGCCACTGCGTACGCGGCTACCACACCGCCGACCAGCGCGGACGCCACCGAAACGTAGAGCTGAGCGATTTGAACTGGGCTACGTTGGTGCATAATTCGTCGAATTTTTGCACAACCCGCCGATACGACTGATCGTCACATCGCCGTGCGGATCCATCCACACCGGTTTCCCGTCTCGAAGTCGAGGAACCAGCAGATGGCGTCCTCGACTCGGCCACTGAACGAAGTCGTAGCCGGCCAAATTTGTCTGAACTGCGTCGGCGACCCACACCGCAGCGTCCGCGAATGCAGTCTCCATCGACAGTGCGTTGAAGTAGCTGAATCCGCTGATGTCACGTGTGCCTTGCCAGCCGATCGAAGCCTGGATCCTCGCCGGGATCCTGCTGGCAGCTTTTCACCTGCACCCGGCCGTTCACAGGAAGCTCCCAGGGAACATACAGCGGGAATCCAGTGGCAGGGGAGAAGATGGTTCTCGTGACCGACAAGACCCCCGAAGCCCGCATCCTCGTTGTCGACGACGAACCCACCATCGTGGAGTTGCTCTCCGTGAGCCTCCGATTCCAGGGTTTCGAGGTGGCAACTGCTTCGAGCGGCGCCCAAGGCCTGGACGTCGCACGGACATTCCGTCCCGACGCGATCGTTCTCGACGTCATGATGCCCGGGATGGACGGCTTCGGTCTGCTTCGACGCCTGCGCGCCGACGGTGTGGACGCGCCCGTCCTGTTTCTGACGGCGAAGGATTCGCTCGACGACAAGATCAGCGGCCTGACCCTCGGCGCGGACGACTACGTGACCAAGCCCTTCAGCCTCGAAGAAGTCGTGACGCGGTTGCGGGTCATCCTGCGCCGCGCCGGTCGCGGTGTAGCGCCGGAGCAGTCGCCGCGGGTGAAGTTCGCCGACATCGAACTCGACGACGACACCCGCGAGGTCTGGAAGAAGGGCGAGTTGGTTGCACTCTCGCCCACCGAGTTCACACTGCTCCGATACTTCATGGTCAACGCCGGGACGGTTCTCAGCAAACCGCGGATTCTCGACCACGTCTGGAATTACGACTTCGGTGGGGAGGTCGGAGTTGTCGAGTCCTACGTTTCCTACCTGCGGCGCAAGGTGGACACGGGGGAGACACCGCTGATTCACACATTGCGTGGGGTCGGCTACGTGATGCGTGAACCGCGGCAATGATCGCCGCCGCGGAAAACGATCAGCTTCCGAAGCGGGGTCGTTTCCGTCTCCATTCACTGCCGCTGCGCTTCACCCTGGTTGCGGCCTTGCTGGTGTTGGCCGCGCTGGGTCTGTTGGCGTCGGGTGTAGCGGTCACTTCTGCTCTCGAGAACTCACTGACCCAGCGAACCGACAAAACGCTGTACGAAGCGGTCGACGGTTGGGCAAAGCCGCACAGCAGAGACCTGCAGCCGCCCAGTGATGTCGGCCCGGGCGGGGGGCCCCCCCCCCCCCCCCCCCCGCCCCCCCCCCCCCCCCCCCACACCCCGGCCGAGAGCAAGAAAAAAAAAACACACGCCACCCAACCCCACACACAAAAAAAAAAAAA
>NZ_CAURKP010000066.1:0-27642 GCF_963525155.1 uncultured Rhodococcus sp. | reverse complement strand
CTGCCGACCCCAGTCGGAAAGGTCACGGCCCGAGGACTTTTCGAGTGAGCCCAGCAGATCGTCGAATGTTGCGTTTCCGAATGCGTGCTCACGGAAGTACTCACGCAGTCCGGCGAGGAACGGCTCGAGTCCGACGTATGCCACCAACTGCTTGAGGACGCTCGCGCCCTTGGCGTAGGTGATGCCGTCGAAGTTGACCTCGACGGCGGCCAGGTCCGGAATGTCCGCGGCAATCGGGTGCGTCGACGGCAACTGGTCCTGGCGGTACGCCCACGACTTCTCGACGTTGGCGAACGTCGTCCAGGCGTTCGTGTACTCCGTGGCCTCGGTCTGGCACAGGACCGAAGCGAAGGTCGCGAACGACTCGTTGAGCCACAGGTCGTCCCACCACGCCATCGTGACGAGGTCGCCGAACCACATGTGCGCCATTTCGTGCAGGACCGTTTCGGCGCGACGTTCGTACGAGTAGCGGGTGACCTTGGAGCGGAAGACGTAGTCCTCGAGGAATGTCACGGCGCCGGCATTCTCCATCGCGCCGGCATTGAATTCGGGGACGAAGAGCTGGTCGTACTTACCGAAGGCATAGGGAACACCGAAGTTGCGGTGGTAGAAGTCGAATCCCTGCTTGGTCTCGGTGAAGAGCCGCTTCTCGTCCATGAACTCGGCCAGTGAAGCGCGGCAGAAGATTCCGAGCGGGATGTCGCCGTGCTCGTCGGAGTAGTTGTCGGTCCACTGCGCGTAGGGACCGGCGATGAGCGCCACCAGGTACGTGCTCATCTTCGGGGTGGTCCGGAAAACGTGCTTGCCGGGATCGGCGGCGAGGGTCTCGACGACCGCGGAGTTGGAGATGACCTTCCACGACGTGGGAGCGGTGACGCGGACGTCGAACGTGGCCTTGAGATCAGGCTGATCGAAGCACGCGAACATGCGCTTGGCGTCAGCCGTCTCGAACTGTGAATAAAGGTAGACGGCGTCATCGGTCGGGTCGACGAATCGGTGCAGCCCTTCGCCGGTGTGGGAGTAGATGCAATCGGCCTCGATGACCAACTCGTTGTCGGCAGCGAGGTCCGGCAGGCTGATGCCAGTCGACTCGTCGTAGCCGGAGACGTCGAGCGCGGTGCCGTTGAGGACCGCGGAATGGACTCTGGCCGCGACGATGTCGATGAAGCTGCTTGCTCCGGCCGTGGCGGTGAACGTGACGGTGGTCTTCGAGGAGAACGTCTCCTCGCCGGGTGCGTCTTTGCCGTCGGTGAGATCGAGTTCGATCAGGTAGTTCTCGACGGTCAGGATTGCTGACCGTTGCGCTGCGGTTTCGCGTGTCAGGTTCGGTGCGACCACAAAGATCTCCTCGTAGATGGTGCGGATCTATTACGTCCATCCCATCACGAAGAGAACGACTTCACTCAAGCGGACACTTCTGCCAGCGGAATCTCCGGGTCGGCCAACCGCTCCGGATCGACGGGACGCGAAGACGCGACCAATTCCTTGATGGCGTCACCGGCATCCCAGATGTTCACGTTCATGCCGGCGAGCACCTTGTTCGCGGAATCGAGCCAGAATGCCAGGAACTCGCGCTTGTCGACGTCGCCGCGAGTGACGACACGGGAGTAGCCGCCGTGCGGTGCGTGACCTACGTATTCCATTCCGAGGTCGTACTGATCGGTGAAGAAATACGGCATGCGGACGTACTCGGCGGGCCGTCCCAACATGGTCTCTGCGGCCGTCTCGGGTTGGTTGAGTGCGTTTGCCCAGTGCTCCACCCGAATTCGTGCATTCAGAATCGGATGCTGTGCGGCCGCGATGTCACCCACCGCGACCACGTCGGGGTCGCTGCTCTGCAGACCGGCGTCGACGAGAACCCCGTTGTCGACGTCGATACCCGCCTCCGATGCCAACTCGGTGTTCGGCAATGCGCCGACAGCGATCAACACGGCGTCGGCCGGAATCACGGTTCCATCGCTCAAAGTGACGCCCGAGGCGTGACCGCCGTCGACAGAGATTGCGGTGACGTCCGTGCCGGTGCGTAAGTCCACCCCGTTCTGGCGGTGCAGTGCGGCGAAGACCTCACCCATTTCCGGGCCGAGGGTCGATTCGAGCGGAAGTCCGGCATGCTCGAGCACGGTGACGTCGACGTCGAAACCGCGAGCCGACGCGGCAATTTCGAGGCCGATCCAGCCGGCACCGATCACGACGAGCTTCTTGTCGGCGGCCAGGGTGCGCAGCAGCGCGGCGGCCTGATCGACTGTTCGCACGTAGTGAACGCCCTCGGCGTCGGATCCCGGGATGTCGAGGCGCCGCGACCGCGAACCGGTGGCCAAGGCGAGCTTGTCGTAGCTGATCGTGGAACCGTCCGGAAGTGACACGGTGTGCGCAGCGGGGTCGATGGCCGTTGCCGTCGTTCCCGGGCGAAGATCGATGCGATGGTCGCGAAACCACTCGCCGTCGTGGACGGTGAATTCGGGGAGTGTCTTCTTGCCGGCGAAGAACTCTTTCGACAGCGGCGGACGCTCGTACGGGAGGTGGTCTTCTTCACTCAATACGGTGATCTCACCGTCGAAATCTCTGTCACGCAGGGCTTCTGCGATCTTTGCGCCCGCGAGCCCGCCGCCGACGATCACGAATCTCCGGTTGGTGCTCATTACTGAACCACTCCTTCGTACTCGTTTCTTTTCGACACTACTGCGATCGGGAGGTGGTTCGGGGGAAAGCGCGGGAAGGATTGCGGGTTCATGATTGTTGGCAGAACGGGAGTATGTCCCCGAACTGATATGACCTGACCGACATGAACTGATAGGGAGTTTCTTCGTGAGCGCAACCTCGAGCAAGACCACGGACACTGCTGACTTCTGGTTCGATCCGCTCTGCCCGTGGTGCTGGATCACCTCACGCTGGATTCTCGAGGCCCAGCAGGTACGCGACATCGAGGCCAAGTTCCACGTGATGAGCCTTGCGGTTCTCAACGAGGGCCGTGACCTTCCCGACGAGTACCGGGAGATGATGACCAAGGCCTGGGGCCCGGTCCGTGTCGCCATCGCTGCAGCGCAGCTGAAGGGTGACGAGATCCTGCTGCCGCTGTACACGGCTATGGGGACGAAGATTCACAACGAGGGCAACAAGGATTTCGCCGACGTCATCAAGTCGTCCCTCGCCGAGGTCGGCCTGCCACCTGAACTGGCCGAGGCCGCCGACACCGACAAGTACGACGAGGCTCTGCGCGAGAGCCACCACAAGGGTATGGACGCCGTCGGACCCGACGTCGGAACCCCGACGATCCATGTCAACGGCGTGGCGTTCTTCGGCCCCGTGCTCTCACGCATCCCGCGCGGCGAGGACGCAGGCAAGGTGTGGGACGGCGCAGTCGCGCTGGCCGGCTACCCCCACTTCTTCGAGCTCAAGCGGACCCGCAACGAGGATCCTCAGTTCGACTGAGCGGCAGTGAGCGCCGGATTTCGGTAGAGCTGACCCGGCCGGAAGAACAGATGCCCTGAGTGCGTGCGGTTGCGAAGCGCAGCCGCACGCCAGGTCAGCACCGGATGCGACGACAAGATGTTGACGAACCACGGGAAGAACCCGGATTCGAGTGTCGCCCGATCGGCCAGTTCGTCGAACCCGACCAGACCCACCAGATACTTTCCCGCGCCGAGGACGCCCATCGCGCCCGGCGCACCCTGCGGACGCATGTGAAAGCCGAAGTTGTCCGCCGTGTACTCCATGGAACGCGACAGCGAAGACCCGATCACCGGAATGTAGTTCGACGCGAACTGTCCCCACTGGCGCCAGTACGACGCATGCCCGGCAGCGATGTGGCCGACCTCGTGGCCGATGATGAATGCGAGCGCATCGGGCTCGCGTGCCTGCCCACCGACTTCGAACAGGTCGCTGTAGACGACGACGAAACGGCGAAATCCGTGCCCCGACGCGAACGCGTTGATCCGTCCGTTCCCCAGCACGACGTAGGCATCCGGCGGAGTTTTCATGCCGAACCGTGCCGCAGCCTCGGCAACCAGCTGATACCCCTCCGGAAACTGTGAAGGCGTCATCTTGATTCCGTTGACCTGTTGCGATCCGTACAGCTGACCTCGCGCGAGGAACAGCAGGATCGGAGCCGCGAGCACCACGAGGATCCACGTCGACAGATCACCCGCAGCGATCAGAACGATCGCCACCACATAAGTGACGACCGTCGTCAGCACCGCGAGCACGAGTAGCGGGATTTCCCACGGGTGGCGAACGGCGTCACTGCCCGGTGACACACGAAGGGCGGGTGCAGCGGCCTGGCCGTTGACGGGGTACATGGGCACCACGATAGGTGTGCTCGCGCGGCGATGCGTGTTCCTGAAAGTGTGACGTCGACCCGGGTGCGCCCGGCTGGTCGGGCCTGAGAGAATTGTCGCCATGCGCGTATACCTGGGTGCCGACCATGCCGGATTCGAACGTAAGAACGAGATCATCGAACACCTGAAAGCGAACGGCCACGAGGCCATCGACTGTGGTGCTCACGAGTACGACGCCGTGGACGACTACCCGGCTTTCTGCATCGAAGCCGCAAAGCGCGTCGTCGCCGACGAGGGCAGCCTGGGAATCGTCCTGGGTGGCAGTGGCAACGGCGAGCAGATCGCAGCGAACAAGGTTCCCGGCGCACGGTGCGCCCTCGCTTGGAGCGTCGAAACGGCGAAGCTGGCACGTGAGCACAACAACGCTCAGCTGATCGGCATCGGCGGACGTATGCATTCCCTCGAGGAATCGCTTGCCATCGTCGACGCTTTCCTCGCCACCGCATGGTCGGGTGAAGAGCGCCACCAGCGTCGTATCGACATCCTGTCCGAGTACGAGAAGACCGGCGTCGCACCGGCTCTGCCGCAAGCCTGATCCGAAAGTTGTTCCGTGCCTGAAGGTCATACCCTGCACCGGCTGGCACGGTTGCATGCCCGCAAGTTCGTCGGTTCACCGGTCCGCGTCCTCAGTCCGCAAGGCAGATTCGCCGAGGACGCGCGCCTGGTGGACGGACACGTACTCACGTCCTCGGATGCCTGGGGAAAGCACCTCTGGCACACGTACGACAACGGTCTGACAGTTCACGTACACCTCGGGTTGTACGGAAAGTTCACCGACGCCGCCCTGCCGATGGAAGAACCGGTAGGCCAGGTCCGGATGCGAATGGTCGGTGCCGATTTCGGCACCGACCTTCGTGGTCCCACCGCCTGCGAAGTCCTGCTACCTCCTCAGGTCGCCGCGATCGAGGCCAGACTCGGGCCGGACCCACTGCGCCGCGACGCGGATCCAGAGAAGGCCTGGTTGCGAATCTCCAAGTCCAAGACGGCAATCGGCGCACTGCTGATGGACCAGGCGGTCCTGGCGGGTGTCGGCAACGTCTATCGCGCCGAACTTCTCTTTCGTCACGGAATCAACCCTGAACGACCGGGGAATCTCGTCTCTCACGGCGAGTGGACCGCGATGTGGGCAGACCTTGTCGAATTGATGAAAGTCGGCGTCAGGCGGGGGAAGATGCACGTCGTTCGCGCCGAGCACGACAACGGAGATCCGGCGTACGCGAAGGATCGTCCGCGTACCTATGTCTACAGAAGAGCAGGATCGCCGTGCCGCGTGTGCGGCACACCGATCCTGCATTCCGTCATGAAGGCACGAAACCTGTTCTGGTGCCCGGTGTGTCAGTCGGCTTAGAAGTCGAAGCCTCCGAAGTCTCCGCCACCGAAATCGCCGCCTCCGAAGTCCCCGTAGTCGCTGCCTCCACCGTCTGCGGTGAAATCGGTGTTGTCGATACTTCCTTGATCCGCGCCGGCGTCCATGCCCTGATCTCCCGAGTCGCCCAGATCTCCCGAGTCGCCGGCTCCGGTATCGCCACCCTGGGCGAAAGCCTCTGCGCCGTAAGGAACCCCGGCCATGCCGGAGAACATGGTCGAGAACAGCATCATCGAACCCAGACCCCAGGCGCCGGCGACGAGTGCAGGCTTCCACCAGGGTTCGGAGTACCAGCCGGCCGGGACCGGGCGTCCGGCGACTCGGCCACCGGGGTAGTAGTTGGGTGTGTGCGACGACGGATTGGGTGATGCCGCGACCTTGCGGCCCTCGAATTCGACCTCACGGTCTTCGGTGACCGAACCGGCAGCCTTCTGTCCGTCGATGGAAGGAACTTCCGGTCCCGGATCCATGCCCATCGCCACCCGTGCCGCGCGGATGTAGTAAAGCCCTTCCAGTGCAGTCTGTTTCGCGAGACGTGCTTGGACCGGCGTTGCGGCCTGATCGATCTGCGAGCCTGCGGCGTTGTACCGTTCGGCCGCGTCGGCGAGGGCTTGGCGCGACGCGTCGTCACTGCCGGTCAGGTTGTAGACCTGACCGCCGAGGCGTTCGATCGCCTGCCGGGCATCGGCTTTCGCATCGTCGAGTTGTGTTGCGCTGTGGCCGGAACCGCGTTGCTGGCTTTTCATGACCAGAAATACGACTACGGCCAGAACGACGAGTATGAGAAGAATCGTGGTCACGAGTGGCCTCCCGAGCAGAATCGATCCGGACAACTCCAGGATACGGACTGCAGGGGAGTGGTCTGAGTGGACAAAGTCGGAACACAAAAAATCCGCACCGGCTGGGCCGATGCGGATCTTTTGTGGAGTTTCCCTCCTGATGGAGGGGATGACGGGAATCGAACCCGCGTGATCAGTTTGGAAGACTGAGGCTCTACCATTGAGCTACATCCCCGTGCATACGACAACTCGGGATCGCCGTGTTCGTCGTCTGCGATACGAAACTGTACCCAAAGCCCCACCGGATTTCATAATCGGGGGGTCGGAGAAGTTCGAGACCGTCGTTCACCTGGGGAATTGGCGAATTGCTCGGCGAGTCGGGGTGTCTCGGCCGCAGGCGCGGCTTCTGATTCCGGCTCTGAATGGCAGTTGAGGCAAGGCTGTATGTGGCTGCCGTATGTGGCTGCCGTCGGATGACATACTGACGGGGTCGACAGCCGGGCCGTGTACAAATGGCGGTCGGGTTCGTGAGAGAGTAGTGAGCGCGATAGGGTTGTGCGCGGTCACCGATGGTGGCTGCCTTTGTGGCCCGCTGTCTTAGCGGCCTCGGAAGGCCGTATCGTGTGTTTCATGTGATCGGAAACGGGATGTAGCGCAGCTTGGTAGCGCATCCGCTTTGGGAGCGGAGGGTCGCAGGTTCAAATCCTGTCATCCCGACAAGTACGTACATGGCACTTCACCTCCAGTAAGTCCGGGAGTGAAGTGCCGCGCCAGACAGCAGTACCGAACACACAGCAGTACCGATTCAACACAAGTTGTGAGCAAGACCAGACGAAGGAGCGAAGTTTCGTGAAGAGCACCGTCGAGCAGCTCAGCCCGACGCGAGTCCGTATCAACGTTGAGGTGCCCTTCGCGGAACTCAAGTCTGATTTCGACAAGGCCTACAAGGCCCTCGCGCAGCAGATTCGTCTCCCCGGCTTCCGTCCCGGCAAGGCTCCGGCCCGCCTCCTCGAAGCGCGTGTCGGTCGCGGCGCTGTGCTCGAGCAGGTCGTCAACGACGCTCTGCCGTCGCGTTACTCCGAGGCTGTCACCAGCGCCGGCGTGAAGGCCATCGGCCAGCCCGAGATCGAGGTCACCAAGATCGAAGACGGCGAACTCCTCGAGTTCACCGCCGAGGTCGACGTGCGCCCGGAGATCGAGCTCCCTGACTTCAGCTCCATCAACGTCGAGGTCGATCCGATCGAGATCACCGACGAAGCCATCGAAGAGCAGCTGCTTTCGCTGCGTCAGCGTTTCGGCACCCTCACCGGCGTCGACCGCGCAGTCGAGGACGGCGACTTCGTCTCCATCGACCTGTCGGCCACCGTCGACGGCGAGAACGTTGCCGAGGCAACCGCGAGCGGACTGTCGCACGAGGTCGGTTCGGGCCAGCTCATCGAGGGCCTCGACGAAGCCATCATCGGCCTCAAGGCGGGGGAGTCCAAGGACTTCACGTCGACGCTGGTCGCCGGCGAGTACGCAGGCAAGGAAGCTGTTGTCACCGTGACCGTGCAGACGGTCAAGGAGCGCGAGCTTCCGGCTGAGGACGACGAGTTCGCTCAGCTCGCCAGCGAGTTCGACACCCTGGAAGAACTGAAGGCTGACCTCCGTGAGCGCGTCGCACGCGTCCGCAAGGTCGAGCAGGCCGGTCAGATCCGCGACAAGGTTCTCGAGCAGCTGCTCGAGACCGTCGAGGTTCCGTTGCCGGAGGCCGTCGTCAAGGCTGAGGTCGACGCTGCACTGCACGACGCCGTTCACGGTCTCGATCACGACGAAGAGGCACTGAACAAGCTCCTCGAAGAGCAGGGCAGCAGCCGCGAAGAGTTCGACAAGGATGCACAGGAAGCCGCTGAGCGCTCCGTCAAGACGCAACTCTTGCTCGACTCGATTGCCGATGCGGGCAACGTCACCGTCGGTCAGGACGAGCTCACCGAGCGCATCCTGTTCCAGGCGCAGCGTTACGGCATGGCTCCTGAGCAGTTCATCCAGCAGATCCAGCAGGCCAACCAGCTCGGCGCCGTCTTCGCAGACGTCCGTCGTGGCAAGGCTCTCGCGTCCGTCGTCGAGTCGGCCGGTGTCAAGGACACCTCCGGCGCAGTTGTCGACACCGCAGAGCTGTTCGGCAGCAGTGAGGCCGAAACCGAAGCGGACGAGTCTGATTCCGCCGAGAGCGAAGACAAGTAAAAACGCAGGCGGACGGGTGTTTTCACCACGATCGACTGCACTGAGTTTTCCGCTTTGAGCGAAGTAGGGCGGCACCGGGACTCCGGTGCCGCCCTACTTCGTTACTGTCTGTGTCAGTAGAAGTGTTTCGCATAGACGATCCACCGCACAAGTAGATCCACATAGAAGGCAGGTACCGTGACTTCCAATCACCTGGAGACTTTGCAGAGTCCCGCCATGACTTCAGCGACCGCTGGGTTGAACCTCAGCGACTCGGTGTACGAGCGCTTGCTGCGAGAGCGCATCATTTTCCTCGGTACCCAGGTCGACGACGACATCGCCAACAAGCTGTGCGCACAGATCCTGCTGCTCTCGGCCGAGGACCCGACGCGAGACATCTCGCTCTACATCAACTCGCCCGGTGGATCCGTGACCGCAGGTATGGCGATCTTCGACACGATGCAGTTCGCCGAGTGCGACATCGCCACCTTCGGCATGGGCCTTGCGGCGTCGATGGGTCAGTTCCTGCTCTCGGCAGGCACCAAGGGCAAGCGCTACGCACTGCCTCACGCCCGCATCATGATGCACCAGCCGTCCGCCGGCATCGGTGGTTCCGCCAGTGACATCGCGATCATGGCCGAGCAGTTCAAGCACACCAAGCGCGAAATGGCCGAGCTGATCGCTCAGCACACCGGCCAGACGGTCGAGCAGATCACCGCGGACTCCGACCGTGACCGTTGGTTCACGGCGAAGGAAGCTCTCGAGTACGGCTTCGTCGACCACGTCGTCTCCCGTGCGAATCAGGCCGGCGGCACCGGCAACTGAGCCGGTTCGCCCATCCTTTCGCTGCCCAATTCATACTTTGGAGAACTGATGACCAATCTTTTCGGAGCTAACTCGCTGGGCGGCCAGGCGCCGTCGGGCCCCCAATCGCGTTACATCCTGCCCCAGTTCACGGAGCAGACCAGCTACGGCGTCAAGACGTCCGACCCGTACAACAAGCTGTTCGAGGAGCGCATCATCTTCCTCGGCTCGCAGGTCGACGACGTCTCCGCCAACGACCTCATGGCGCAGTTGCTGGTTCTCGAATCGCAGGATCCGGACCGCGACATCACCATGTACATCAACTCGCCCGGTGGTTCTTTCACCGCGCTGATGGCGATCTACGACACGATGCAGTACGTCCGTGCCGACATTTCCACCGTCTGCCTCGGTCAGGCTGCTTCGGCAGCTGCCGTGCTTCTGGCCGGCGGTACGCCGGGCAAGCGCTTCGCGCTCCCCAACTCACGCATTCTGATCCACCAGCCGGCTACGGGCGGCATCCAGGGTCAGGTTTCCGATCTGGAGATCCAGGCTGCGGAGATCGAGCGTATGCGTCGGCTCATGGAGAGCACGCTGTCGCTGCACACGGGTAAGGATCCGGAGACCATCCGCGTCGACACCGATCGCGACAAGATCCTCACGGCCGAGCAGGCCAAGGAGTACGGCATCATCGACGACGTGCTGGCTTACCGGAAGCTCAGCGCACAGAAGTAGTCGATTTCCGCCTCGTGTCGAGGATCTGTATCCCGATTCCCGACACGAGGCGGACACGTCGAGAAGTGCCTGGTGGAGCGCTCGCCAGGCTGAAATCTCGACTCTTTTCTTTTTTATCCGCAGGCGAAACGCCGAGAACAGGTCGACCCCGTTCGGGATCTGCGGGTACCGTCACTTCACGGGCTGGTTCTCGACCGGCGTTCTGCGATTGTTCGACCAGATTTGTTCGATCAGTTTGTCTGATCTGACAACTACCGAAGTACTGCGGAGCGTCTCGACCGATCGAGTGGCGGCGAGTGCACGTACATGATGGAAAGTAGGGACCTCACGAGATGGCACGCATCGGCGACGGCGGGGATCTGCTCAAGTGCTCTTTCTGCGGTAAGAGTCAGAAGCAGGTCAAAAAGCTCATTGCAGGACCCGGGGTGTACATCTGCGACGAGTGCATCGACCTCTGCAACGAGATCATCGAAGAGGAATTGGCCGAATCGAGCGAGGTCAAGCTCGACGAGCTTCCCAAGCCTGCGGAGATCCGAGAATTCCTCGAGAACTACGTCATCGGTCAGGACTCCGCCAAGCGGACGTTGGCCGTGGCCGTCTACAACCACTACAAGCGCATTCAGGCCGGCGACAAGGGCCGTGACGCGCGGGGTGAGACGGTTGAGCTCGCGAAATCCAACATCTTGATGCTCGGCCCCACCGGCTGTGGCAAGACGTATCTCGCTCAGACTCTCGCGAAGATGCTCAACGTCCCGTTCGCCATCGCTGACGCGACGGCGTTGACCGAGGCCGGTTACGTCGGTGAGGACGTCGAGAACATTCTGCTCAAGCTGATTCAGGCTGCCGACTACGACGTCAAGCGCGCCGAGACCGGAATCATCTACATCGACGAGGTCGACAAGATCGCCCGTAAGAGCGAGAACCCGTCGATCACGCGTGACGTGTCCGGCGAAGGTGTTCAGCAGGCGTTGCTGAAGATCCTCGAAGGTACGCAGGCGAGCGTCCCGCCGCAGGGTGGCCGTAAGCATCCGCACCAGGAATTCATTCAGATCGACACCACGAACGTGCTGTTCATCGTCGCGGGCGCTTTCGCTGGTCTCGAGCGGATCGTCTCCGATCGTGTCGGCAAGCGCGGTATCGGTTTCGGCGCCGAGGTTCGGTCGAAGGCCGAACTGGATACGGTCGATCGTTTCGCCGAGGTCATGCCGGAGGATTTGATCAAGTTCGGTCTGATTCCGGAGTTCATCGGCCGACTGCCGATGATCGCGTCGGTGACCAACCTCGACAAGGAATCGCTCGTTCAGATCTTGTCGGAGCCCAAGAACGCTCTCGTCAAGCAGTATCGTCGTCTCTTCGACATGGACGGCGTCGAACTCGAGTTCACCGAAGAAGCGCTCGACGCTATTGCCGATCAGGCGATCTTGCGTGGAACCGGTGCGCGTGGCCTGCGCGCCATCATGGAAGAGGTTCTTCTTCCCGTGATGTACGACATTCCCAGCCGTGACGACGTCGAAAAGGTGGTCGTCACCGCGGAGACCGTCAACGACAACGTACTTCCGACCATCGTTCCGCGTAAGCCGGAACGTGGCGAGCGTCGCGACAAGACGGCGTAGAACTTCAAAACGACTGTGGCCCGGTATCTCTCGCGAGATGCCGGGCCACAGTGGTTCGTGTAACACAGTCGTTCGTGCAGGATGTCTGTCGGGTATTCGGCTAGATCGGGTTGCCGAGTTCCTTGAGGGGAGTGCGGAACGTCTCCTTGGCGGTGAACGCCGAGATCGCGCAGATGACGCACGCCACCGAAGTCAGAATGGCGACGGGCATCCAGTGTGTCTTGTCGCCGCCCATGAGGGCGTTGCCGATGGCGGGGGCAAAGCCGGCGAGGGCGAAGCCGACCTGGGTTCCGATTGCGATGCCCGAGTAGCGGACCTTGGTGTTGAACATCTCGGAGTAGAACGACGGCCAGATGGCATTCGGGGCAGCGTAGAAGACGGACATCAATCCGATTGCGGCGAGGAAGATCAGGGGAACGTTGCCGCTGGCGATTGCGCCGAAGTACACGTAGATGAACACGGCGCTACCGAGGGCGCCACCGATGAACAACGGCCTGCGACCGATCCGGTCGGAGAGCATCGCCCAGGCGGGCTGACTGAGCAGGGCTACGGCGTTGGCTGCGATGGCAACCCAGAGCATGGTCGACTTCGGAATCCCCACTTCTTCGGTGGTGGCGAAAGCGAGACCGAAGACGGAGAAGATGGTCGAGACGACGGCGATGAAAGCGCAGCAGATCACGCGAATCAGATTTGCGCTGTGGGTGCGAAGAAGATCGGCAACAGGCAATTTGGCGACGGTCTTGGATTCCTGCTGCTCGGTGAACTCTTCGGGCTCTTCGAGCTTGAGACGCATGATGTATGCCGCGACCAGAACGATCAGGCTGCCCCAGAACGGGATTCGCCAACCCCACGTGTAAAGGATGTCGTCGGGGAGCGCGGCGATGGGCAGGAATACGAGGCTGGCGAGGATGAAGCCGGCCTGGGTGCCGTTGAGGGTCCAACTGCAGAAGAACGCGCGTCGGCCTTCGGGGGCGTGTTCGAGCGTCAGTGAGCTGGCACCGCTCTGTTCACCCGCGGCGGAGATGCCCTGGGCGATTCTCATCAGGACAAGAAGGATAGGTGCAAGAACTCCGATCGAATCGGCGCTGGGAATACATCCGATGAGGAAGGTGGCTGCGCCCATCAGAATGAGCGTGAGCAGCATGATCTTCTTGCGGCCGACGCGGTCACCGAAATGGCCGAGGACTACAGCGCCGAGGGGACGCGCGACGTACGCGACACCGAAGGTGGCCAGCGAAAGCAGAGCCGCATGTCCGCTGTCCGGGAAGAACACCGTGGGGAAGATGAGCGCAGCGGCGGAGGCGTAGATGTAGAAGTCGTAGTACTCGAGCATGCTGCCGAGAAACGACGACGTTGCGGCGCGCTTGACCTTGGTCGTATCCGGCCTGGCCAAGGATCCTGCCTCGGGGCCGGACGGTGTAACCGTGCTAGCTGACATGCTCATCTCCTGGGTGGAAGCGTCGTGGAGGCTCTACATCCGCCGATGGTGTTCGTCGAGAGTGTTCGTATCGAGAACGTCTGTGCGGAGAGCGATACAAGGAATGTAACCGACGCCACAGCAACTACACAAGATTATTAACCAAATAGTTCATAAAAATCTACTGGCGGTCACGCTGCTCGTCGAAACCGCAGTTCAGGGAGTTAGGAGGCCGGCTGTGCTGCGGCCGCCACCAACTGCTCCACCTGTTCCTCGGTGATGCCACGGCCGAAGGTGGCGAGTTTTCCGAGCGGCATCGAGCCTGCGAGTGCCATCATCTCGGGGCTGACCGCCTGTGCACCGTCGCCCGCTGCGGCAGCCATGGCGGCGCCGAGAACTGCGCTGCCGACGGGATGGGCGAGCCATTCGCCGATGGTCGACATGGCGTCGAGCGTGCCGACGCCGACGTTCCCGGCCAGGGTGATCGTGTCGGTGGTTGCGATGTCCCGAGACGAGAAGCCGACGCGGATCTCGTAGTCGCCGGCCTCGATCGCCCAGTCCTGCGCCGCGACGGACCAATAGGCAAATGCCCTGCTGTCGAGCGTGATGGTCACAGTCGCGGATTCGTCGGGGTCGAGGTGGACCTTGGCAAAGCCTTTCAATTCCTGCGCGGGTCGATCGATGCTTGCCGAGGCGTCGTGGACGTAGACCTGAACGACGCTGCTGCCCGATCGGTCGCCGCTGTTGCGCACGGTGACGGTCACTTCGGCGGAGTTCTCACCGGCCTCGACGGAGGTATCGGTGATGTCGAAGGTGGTGTAGCTCAGCCCGAACCCGAACGGGTACGCCACTTCGCGCAGCGCGGAGTCGTAGTAGCGGTATCCCACGTACAGGCCTTCGCCGTAGCGGACGTGCTGCTGTGATCCCGGGAAATGCAGATACGACGGATTGTCTTGGAGGCGAAGCGGAATGGTCTCCGTCAGGCGGCCGGACGGATTCGTGATGCCGAACAGAAGATCGGCAATCGCCGAGCCGCCCGCCTGGCCGAGTAGCCAGCCCTCGAGGATTGCGGCGGCATGATCCTTCCAAGGCTCGATCGAAACCACACCGCCGTTGGCGAGCACGACGACCGTGTTCGGGTTCGCGCCGTGGACCGCTTCCAGCAGGGCGATCTGGTCAGCCGGCAGTTCGATGTCGGTTCGGTCGAATCCTTCGGATTCCGTGGCGGACGGTAGTCCGAGGAACAGCACCGCGACGTCGGCGCGGCGTGCGGCGTCGACAGCCTCGGTGACCATGTCGTCGTCCGGAGTGCCGTCGAAGGTGAAGCCCGGTGCGAAAGTGACGCGGTCGGCGCCTTCGCGGTCGAGGATCGCGTCCAAGGCATTGTCGAGCTTGGTCGGGACCACCTGTGAACTGCCGGCTCCCTGGTACCGCGGGCTGCACGCGAATTCGCCGATCACCGCGACGGTTTGCCCGCCGGGGGTCAGCGGCAGTAGTTCTCCGTCGTTGGCCAGCAAGACAGCGGACTCCGCTGCAGCGGTCCGTGCCAGTTCGTGGTGACGCTCGACGTCGTACGTGTGGCCTTCGGTGCGCGCGGCGGCGGTGCGTGCCACCAGCGTCGCCAGGCGCTCGGCGGCAGTGGTGAGCACTGATTCGTCCAGGTCGCCGCCGCGCACGGCGTCGACGATCTGGGTATCGGTTCCGGTCGGCGGCATTTCCAGGTCGAGGCCCGCGGCGAGTGCCGCCACGCGGTCGTTGACCGCTCCCCAGTCCGAAACGACGAGGCCGTCGAAGCCCCACTGTTCGCGCAGTACCTCGGTGAGCAGCCAATGGTTCTGGCTCGAGTACACACCGTTGATCTTGTTGTACGAGCACATGACCGTCGTCGGGGCCGCGGTCTTGACGGCGTATTCGAAGCCGGCCAGATAGATCTCGCGCAGCGTCCGTTCGTCGACGTCGGCACTGACTCTCATCCGGTCGTGTTCTTGGTTGTTGGCAGCGAAGTGCTTGAGCGAGGTTCCGACGCCGCGAGACTGGATGCCGGTGATCAGCGCTGCCGCGACGCGGCCGGAGAGGAATGGGTCCTCGGAGACGTATTCGAAATTCCTGCCACACAAGGGTGATCGTTTGATGTTGATGCCTGGGCCGAGGAGGACCGAGACCTGTTCGGCTTTGGCCTCGTCGCCCAGAGCCTCACCGACCTGGCGGATGAGGTCGAGGTTCCACGACGAGCCCAACCCGACCGCCGGTGGGAAACATGTCGCTGGAATGCTGTGGCCGAGTCCGAGTGCGTCGCCGCCCTCGGGTTGTTTCCGGACTCCGTGCGGACCGTCGGTCAGGAGTATCGATTCGATTCCGGGAACGGACTGGCTGTGCCAGAAATCCGAGCCCGACGTCAACGACGCCTTCTCCTCGAGTGAAAGCCCGTCTACGTAATTCTCGGTCACGTCATTCCTCCCGGTGGCAGCTGTGAGTTCCACTCACCACCGTAGGGGGATTTTTCGGACTTCGGGGTGGGTCAGGACGGCGCCTTCGAGGTCAGGAAGGCAACAACCATGTCGCCGAGCATGGTTCGAAGATGCTCACGATGCGTCGAGTCGGTCAGGTCGCGGTCGAAGAGCGCTTTGAAGGTGTAACGATTGGCGATACGAAAGACGCAGTAACTGCTGATCAACATGTGAATATCGAGAGCATCTACGTCGGAGCGGAATGCTCCCGACTGCTGTCCGTCGTGGAGGATCTGCGAGACCAGGTCGGCGGCGGGGGCGCCGAGACCGCTGAGTAGCTCGGATTTCTCGATGTGCTCACCGCGGAGCATGTTCTCGTTGGCTACCAGCCGAATGAAGTTCGGGTGTTGTTCGTGGTGGTCGAAGGTGAGTTCGGCCAAGGCGCGGACTGCTGCCGTGGGTTTCAATCCCTCGAGGTCGAGTTCACGTTCCTGCGCGCGAATGACGCTGTACGCGTGTTCGAGGACGGACTTGTACAGCCCTTCCTTGTCGGTGAAGTAGTAGTAGATCATGCGCTTGGTGGTGTGAGTCTTGGTTGCGATCTCGTCCACTCGGGCGCCGGCAAAGCCTTTGTCGGCAAACTCCTCGGTGGCGACGGCGATGATGTTCACCCTGGTCAGATCGCTGTTTCGGCGTCGTTTCTCCGGCTTCGACACCACGGAGTTCACTGACTGCTCGGAAACCATGTGCTCACTCTATCTGTCAGCAGTTTGTCGACTTTGCTTGTCGAGTCCGCGTCGGGGGAGTAACGTCCAGTGAACTAACTCACTAGTTCGTACATTAGTTTCGAGCGTCAACCCCGAGGTGCCCCTGATGACTTCATCTCTACCGGTCCTGGTCCTCAACGGGCCCAACTTGAATTTGTTGGGCCAGCGCCAACCGGAGTTCTACGGGAGAGACACGCTGGACGACGTCGTTTCCCGCTGTGAAGCGGCGGCCGCGAAGTTCGGAGCGGTGGTCGAGGCAAGGCAGTCGAACCACGAGGGCCAACTGATCGATTGGATCCACGAGGCCAGGGGAAGAGTCGCGGGCATCGTCATCAATCCCGGTGGGTACTCGCATACCTCCGTTGCGTTGCGTGACGCTCTGGTCACACTCGATGCCCCCGTCGTGGAGGTGCACATCAGCAACATCCACAGTCGCGAAGAATTCCGTCACCACTCGTATGTCTCCGGCATCGCCGACGCCGTCATCTGTGGATTGGGAATCGACGGATACAGCGCCGCAGTCGAATTCGTCTGCATCCGAGAAGGGAAGAACTGATGAGCGATTCGATGCTCTGCGGTCTGATCGGCACCGGAATCGGAGCCTCTTTGACTCCGATCATGCACGAGGAAGAAGGGCGCAGACAGGGTCTTCCGTACGTCTACCGCATCCTCGATCTCGACGTGATGGGCATGGCGCCGTCGGACATCGGTGAACTTCTCACCTATGCACGACGTTTCGGGTTCCGCGGCCTCAACATCACTCACCCGTGCAAGCAGTTGGTGATCGAGCACCTCGACGAGCTCTCGCCCGATGCGAGCCGGCTCGGCGCGGTGAACACGGTCCTCTTCGACTCCGGCAAGGCGATCGGACACAACACCGATTGGTCGGGCTTCGGCCGAAATTTCGACGACGGACTTCCCGGAGCACAGCTCGATCGTGTCGTGCAGCTCGGTGCCGGCGGAGCCGGTGCGGCGGTTGCCTATGCCGCGCTCACCCGTGGCGTCGGGACACTGACGTTGGTCGATTCGAGCCTGCCTCGCGCGCAGGAACTTGCACAAACCTTCGCGCAGCAGTTTCCGGCGCAGGTTGTCGAGGCGCGGCATACGAGCGACCTCGCCGAAGTGCTCGGCAAGGCAAACGGATTGATCCACGCGACGCCGATGGGAATGGCGGCTCATCCCGGAATGGCGTTCTCGCCAGATCTGCTTCGCCCTGATCTGTGGGTGGCCGAAATCGTCTACCGTCCACTCGAAACCGAACTGTTGCGTCAGGCAAGGTTGATCGGAGCCCCGACGCTCAGCGGAGGCGGAATGACTGTCTTCCAGGCCGTCGACGCGTTCCGGATCTTCACGGGCATCGAGCCCGACAGTAAGCGCATGCTCGCGCACATGACGGAACTTGTACACGGCGAACAGACTGCGGCAGCGCTGTGAGTGCCCCGGTCCGGACGTCGATCGCGACGGTATCGCTCAGTGGCACTCTCGAGGAGAAGCTCGACGCCATCGCTGCTGCCGGCTTCGACGGCTTCGAGGTGTTCGAGCCGGATTTTGTTGCTTCGCCGTGGTCCCCGAAGGAATTACGAACGAGGGCTGCGGATCTGGGCTTGACCCTCGATCTGTATCAGCCGTTCCGTGACTTCGACACGGTGGACGAGGCCCAATTTGCTCGGAATCTTGTTCGAGTGCAACGCAAATTCGAGCTCATGGATCAACTGGGGTGCGAGACGCTCCTGGTGTGCTCCTCGCCCCTGCCGACCGCAAGTCACGATGACGGTCAGTTGACAGAGCAATTCGGAGCTCTCGCCGAACTGGCGTCCGAGCACGGCAAGAAGGTTGCCTATGAGGCGCTCGCGTGGGGTGCCCACGTCAACACGTACGGCCATGCGTGGCAGATCGTCGAGGGCGTCGACCATCCTTCGCTCGGTACCTGTCTGGACAGCTTTCACATCCTCTCGCGCGGTGACGATCCCGCCGGAATTCGCGAGATTCCCGGCGAGAAGATCTTCTTCCTCCAGTTGGCGGACGCTCCGTTCTTGGCGATGGACATCCTCCAGTGGAGCCGGCATCACCGAAACTTCCCGGGGCAGGGCAGCTTCGATCTCAATGCGTTCGCTCAGCATGTCTACGCCACCGGTTACGACGGACCGTGGTCGCTCGAGATCTTCAACGACGTATTCCGCCGCGCCGACACCCAGCGGACGGCAATCGACGCTCATCGGTCGCTCCTGCATCTGGAAGAACAGGTCGCCGCCGCGAACCCTGCCGCCGGTGGACCCACGCTGTTCACCGCCCCGGAGCGCACACCGCTCGAAGGAATCGTGTCTCTGCGAATCGCGGCGGGTCCGGCGAAACAGGACCAGGTGCACTCGATGCTCTCCCGCGTCGGTTTTCATCTTGTCGGACGGCACCACGATCACGATTTGCAGTTGTGGCGGCACGGACCGCTCACCGTTGCCGTGGATGCGACTGCGGGCACGGTGTGGACGGCGCCCGGGCTGCCTGCGGATCTACCGGTTCTCACTCAGATCGGCATCCGGGCAACCGAACCCGAGGTGTGGGGAGAGCGCGCTCTGGCTCTCGAAGTGCCGGCGACGCGCGTGCAGTTGCCGGGGTCGAGCGACGAGAACTCCGAGGTACCGGACGTCGTACGCCTGAAGGTCACCGATGCGACATCGATCGACCTTCGTGGCCCCGGCAGCGCTGCAGCGTGGGAATCGGCATTCGAGATCTACCCGCTGCCCGCCGAGCGCAATCGTGAACAGGGCGCAGTGTTCACCGGGATCGACCACGTGGCACTGGCGGTTCCGGCCGAGAGCTGGGACGGCATCATGCTGCTCCTGCGGTCCGTGTTCGAGATGCAACCACACGAGGGGCAGGACGTCACCGATTCTGTCGGCCTCATGCGAAGCCAGGCGCTCACGCTCGTTCAAGGCGGTGACGGACATACCCTGCGCATCTCGCTGAACATGGTGGAGGGAAGTCGAAGTGGGCTGCCGACGGTCCGTCGCGGCGGCGTCAGCCACGTCGCCTTCGCGTGTGAGAACATCTTCGGTGCCGCTGCGTCCATGCAGGACTGGGGATTTGCTCCGCTACCCATTTCCCCGAACTACTACGACGATCTGGACGCGCGTTTCGGACTGAATCCGGAACTGCTCGACCGGATGCGCAGCACCGGAATTCTTTACGACGCGGACGCTCACGGCGAGTTCTTCCACCTGTTCACCCCGACCGTCGGGGGAGACCTGTTCTTCGAGGTCGTGCAGCGAGTGGGTGGATACGAGGGCTACGGGGAAGTCAACTCCGCTGTGCGACTGTCGGCTCAGTTGCGTGCGAGTTCGACGTGACCTCGACTCGGTGCGGGTGCGAGTAGACGTTCATCGAATCGCCGCGGATGAAACCGGCGAGAGTCAGCCCGGACTCCTGCGCTAGTTCCACTGCCAGCGACGACGGCGCGGAGACAGCACCGAGGATCGGAATGCCGGCCATGACGGCCTTCTGGACGAGTTCGAACGACGCCCGCCCGCTGACGATCAAGATCGTGTCGTAGAGGGGCACTCGGCCGTCGGTGATGGCCCAACCGATCACCTTGTCGACGGCGTTGTGACGGCCGACATCCTCGCGCAGTGCAAGGAGTTCGCCGGTGGCGGTGAACAATCCGGCCGCGTGCAGGCCACCGGTGCGCTCGAAGACCCGTTGGCTCTCCCGCAGTGTGACCGGCATGGCCGACAGGATGGTCGAGGTGACGGAAGTCGTGTCACCGACCAGCGGATGTCGCGTCGTGGTTCGGACGGCGTCGAGCGAGGTCTTGCCGCACACTCCGCACGCGGAACTGACGACGGTGTTGCGGTCGGTGGTGTGGTCGGGCAACGGCACTCCGGGAGCGAGAGCGATGTCGAGGACGTTGTACGTGTTCGCACCGGATTCGTCGACGCCGTCGCAGTAGCGGACGACGCTCACGTCGTCGCGGGTGGCGATGACACCTTCGCTGAGAAGGAATCCGTGCACGAGATCGACGTCGTTGCCGGGGGTCCGCATCGTCACTGCCAGCACCTGACCGCCAACTCTCATTTCGAGTGGTTCCTCGACGGCCAGCGTGTCGGGGCGCGTGACGACCCGATCACCCGAGATTCGAACGACCGGTGTTCGTGCGGTGACTCGTCCCATCTCAGGCGCCCGATGCTTCGAGTCGAACGGTGACGGCCTTCGACACCGGCGTGTTCGACTTGGCTGCAACGTGTTCGAGGGGAACGAGCGGATTTGTCTCGGGGTAGTACGCCGCAGCATTGCCGCGCGGGGTGTCGTAGGAGACGATGCGGAATTCCGTGACCCGACGCTCTTCGAGTGTGCCGTCGGGTGTTGTCCACTCGGACACGATGTCGACGAGATCGCCGTCACGGAATCCGAGTGCGGTGATGTCTTCGGCGTTGACGAGGATGACCTTGCGTCCGCCCTTGATGCCGCGGTATCTGTCGTCGAGGCCGTAGATCGTGGTGTTGTACTGGTCGTGGCTGCGCATCGTCTGCAGAATCAGGCGCCCACTCGGAGTGGGTATCCAGTGCAGGTCGTTCACGCCGAAGTTGGCTTTGCCGGTGTGCGTGCGGAACTCACGCGAGTCACGCGGCGGGTGGGGGAGTTGGAATCCGTCTGGCTCTCGAACGCGGGAGTTGTAGTTTTCGCAGCCTGGCACTACCCGTGAGATGGAATCGCGGATCAGGTCGTAGTTGCCCTCGAAGGCCGACCAGCGGACGGAGTGATCGTTGCCGAGTAGTTCGCGGGCGAGTTGGCAGATGATGGCGACTTCGCTACGCAGGTAGGGGCTGACCGGTGTGAGGCGTCCGCGCGACAGGTGCACCATGGACATCGAATCCTCCACGGAGACAAGCTGCTTTCCGCCGGCTTGGACGTCGAGGTCGGTGCGTCCGAGGGTGGGGAGGATGATCGCGGTCTGCCCGTGGACCACGTGACTGCGGTTCAGCTTGGTGGACACCTGCACGGTGAGTTCACATTGACGCAACGCTGTTTCGGTCGCTGCGGTGTCCGGGCTTGCCTGGATGAAGTTGCCGCCCATCGCCATGAAGAAGCTTGCCTTGCCTGCGTTCATGGCGCGGATCGCGTCGACGGTGTCCCATCCGTGCTTGCGGGGGCTCGAGATCGAGAACTCGGTGTCGAGCGCGGCCAGGAACTCTTCCGGCATCTTTTCCCAGATGCCCATCGTGCGGTCACCCTGGACATTGGAGTGTCCTCGCACCGGACAGACCCCGGCACCGGGTTTGCCCATCATTCCACGCATGAGCAGCAGGTTGACTGCTTCTTCGATGGTGGCGACCCCGTGTGTGTGCTGAGTGATGCCCATGGCCCAGCAGGTGACGGTTCGCTCGGATCGGGCAAGTGCGGCAGCCGTTTCCTCGAGCTGTGCCATCGACAGACCCGTTGCCTCGAGTACCGTCTCGAGATCGACCGCGCGGATGTGCTTCTCGTATTCGTCCCAACCGGCGCAGTACCGGTCGACGAAGGCGCGGTCGACGACCGTCCCGGGAGCGCGATCTTCCTGCTCGAGTAGCAGCTTCCCCAGGCCTTGGAACAGCGCCATGTCGCCGCCCAGTCTGATCTGCAGGAACTCGTCCGCGATGTCGACTCCGTGCCCGATCACGCCGGACACCTTCTGTGGATCCTTGAACCTGCGCAATCCCGCCTCGGGCAGAGGATTGATGGCAATGATCTTGGCGCCGTTGCTCTTTGCCTTCTCGAGTGTGGAGAGCATTCGAGGGTGGTTGGTGCCGGGGTTCTGTCCGGCGATGAGGATGAGATCGGCGTTCTCGAGGTCGGGAACCGTCACCGAGCCTTTGCCGATGCCGATGGATTCGGTCAGTGCGCTTCCGGACGACTCGTGACACATGTTGGAACAGTCGGGCATGTTGTTGGTGCCGTAGCTGCGAATCATCAACTGGTAGAGAAACGCGGCTTCGTTGGACGTGCGACCGGAGGTGTAGAACACCGCTTCGTCCGGCGATGCGAGGCCGTTCAGATGTTCGGCGATCAGTGCGTACGCGCCGTCCCAGTCGATCGGCCGGTAATGGGTTGCTCCCGGCGTCAGGACCATCGGGTGCGTCAGTCGCCCCTGCTGTCCGAGCCAGTAGTCGGTCTTGCCATCGAGATCGGCGATCGAGTGCTCCGCGAAGAATTCGGGTGTGACGGTGCGAAGCGTTGCTTCCTCGGCAACAGCCTTCGCTCCGTTCTCGCAGAATTCGGCGGGCTTGCGATGTCCGGGAGTCTCCGGCCACGCACACCCCGGGCAGTCGAAGCCGTGGCGCTGGTTGAGTCTGGTGAGCGTTCGGGCGGTCCGCAAGGCTCCCATCTGCTCGATTCCTCGTTGCAGCGACACCAGAACGGCCGGAACTCCGGCGGCGTAGTCCTTGGGGTGCGTGACTTCGAGATCCGATTCGTCGATGTCCTTCGAGGGGCCCTGGCGCGTCATGTCTCCATAGTGGCCCGAACGGCGCGGTACTGCCATCGAATGGGCCGGTCGAACTAGCCGGAATGAAGCTTTCATCGGCTAGCCTTACCTACCGAACCAGCAGACTTTAAGGGGTAGGAACATGGATCGAACGGACGCAGGTCGGCTGACCCGGCGCGGATTTCTGATCGGCACGTCGGGAGCGTTGCTGGCATTCGCCGCAGCCTGCTCCAGTTCGAACGACGAGGACACACCTCCCAGCGGTGACTCTGCGGAATCGATCACGCACAAGTTCGGGGCTACGGAGTTGCCCAAGGATCCGCAGCGGATCGTCAGTGTCGGATACAACGATCAAGATGCGATCCTGGCGCTCGGTGGGACCTTGGTCGGAACCTTCGACTGGTACGGCGATTACCCCTACGGAGTGTGGCCCTGGGCGCAGCCGCTGCTGAACGGGGCGACTCCCGAGATCATCGGAACCGCGGGCACCACCATTCAGATGGAGAAGGTCGCTGCCACGACACCCGACCTGATTGTCGGCACCTACTCCGGGCTCACTCAGGCGCAATACGACAAACTCAGTGCCATTGCGCCGACGGTGGCGCAGCCCAAGGAGTTCGCGGATTACGGAATCCCCTGGCAGAACCAGACGACCATCATCGGCGAAGCGTTGGGGCAGCAGGGTAAGGCCACCGAGCTGATCGCCGGCGTCGACCAGAAGTTCGCCGACGTGAAGACGGCCAATCCGGCGTTTGCCGGCAAGACCGTTCTGGTCGGCGCGTTGAAGGGGCCGGGGCAGTTCGGGGTCTACGGACCGGAAGACCCGAAGGTGCGGTTCTTCACCGAACTCGGATTCGTGAATCCGCCTGTCACCGATCAGATCACGGGTAACTTCGCCGAGATCAGCACCGAGCAACTCTCGCTCGCGGACGTCGACGTACTCGTCTGGTACGCCGGTGGCGGCTACGGCGACAAGCTTCGCGCGGAGCTGGACAAGACCCCGATCTACCAGGAACTAGACGTCGTGAAGGACGGCCGTGCGATCATTCTGGAAGACGCTGCTGCCGAAGCCATGACGTGGAGCACCGTACTGAGCTTGCCGTACGCGCTCGAACAGATTCCGCCACGGATTGCGGGCTTGCTCGTCTGATCGGTTCAAGGACAGCGCTGTTCAAAGTCCAGGGATTCGGACAGTCGGCGGTACTCTCGCCTCATGGGTGTACACGTACGGCCGGCTGTCCGATCCGATATTCCGGCACTGTCGGCAGTGTTGGCCGAGGCGTTCGAAGATGATCCCTTGATGGCGTGGATGTTGCCGGACGAGGCCACCAGGGCTGATCGCCTGACGAAACTGTTTGCCGCAGAAGCTCGTTACCACCACCTCGCCGGGGGCGGCGTCGAGGTGGCCACCGACGACAACGGCCTGATCGGCGGGGCAACTCTGTGGGATCCGCCGGGGCGGTGGAAGCAGTCGTGGATTTCCGGGCTCGTGAGCCTGCCCGCAATGGTGCGTGTCTTCGGCAGGGGGCTACGACACGCGGCCGAGGTCAGCTCCGTTCTCGAAGGAGCACACCCGAATTCGCCGCACTGGTATCTCGCGACCGTCGGGACCGGCAGCGCGGCGCGCGGTGGGGGATACGGCAAAGCGCTACTGAACTCTCGGTTGGAGCGTTGTGACCGTGAACATGTCGACGCTTACCTCGAGAGCAGCAAGGAATCGAACATCCCGTACTACAACCGCTTCGGTTTCGAAGTGACCCGTGACATCGTCATGCCAGGCGGCGGGCCGACGATCTACGCAATGATGCGTCAACCGCGGGGCGCGTGATACGAACTAGTGGTGACCCAGATTCCCGAGCTCCACGCAGGCACACCGTTCGACGAACTCGACGACTACATCGCTCTGGCCAGGTTGTCCGGCCTGGTGTTGTCACCTGACGGCTCGCTGCTGATCTGCGCGCGCGCCGTTCTCGACGACAAGAGCGCCGAATACGTGTCCTCGTTGTGGGAGATCGACCCGGAAGGCCGGCGTCCTGCGCGTCGGTTGACCTGGGGTTCGACCAGCGAGTCCGGTGCTGCCTTCGCGTTCGACGGCGACGTGCTCTTCACTGCCACGCGAGCCGTGCCGGGCGAGAGTGATCCGCAACCAGCACTCTGGCGCCTACCAGCGGCGGGCGGAGAAGCTCAGCTGCTGATCTCGCGTCCCGGTGGTGTCTCGTCGGTATCAGCGGCGAAGGCGGCGCCGACGTTCGTGGCCCAGACGTCGGTCATGGCTTCGGCGATCAGCCTCGACCAGGACGATCAGGTGCGATCGGCGCGCAAGGACAAGAAAGTCACGGCGATGCTGCACACCGGTTATCCGGTGCGCCACTGGGACCACGACCTGGGCCCCGATCATCCGCATCTGGTTGTGGCCGAGACGGATTCGAAGGAATCCGTCGAGTTGCGGGACATCACGCCAACTGCAGGCGCGGCGCTGCGAGAGACGTCGACCACGATCTCCGACGACGGTCTCTTCGTCGTGACCACGTGGACTGTCGGCGATCCGAGTGCCGCCCGCCGATCGACGTTGGTTCGGATCGACACGGTGACCGGCGACCGAACCACCCTCGTCGACGAGGCGGACGCGGACGTCTACAACCCGGTGCTCTCGCCGGACGGAACCAAGCTCGCGTTCATCCGGGAGACTCTCACCACGCCGGAGTCCGCGCCGCGAATGACTCTGCAGCTCTACGACTTCGGATCCGGTGCCGTGACCGGCGTCGCCGACGGCTGGGATCGCTGGCCCACCTCCCTGGCCTGGCTACCCGACGGATCCGGGCTGGTGGTCACCGCTGACGACGGCGGCCGCGGTCCGATCTTCACGATCGACCTGTGGGGCCAACCAGTGCAGCTGACAGCCGACGACGCGGCGTACACCGACGTTCGAGTGGCGCCGGACGGTGAGTCGATCTACGCGTTGCGAGCCTCGTACGAAGCGCCCCCACACGTGGTGCGGGTCGATCTGCGATCAGGTGAGATCACCGCACTTCGTGGGCCCGACACTTTGCCGGAGCTGCCGGGAACACTGACCGAGATCACCGCGCGTGCCGAGGACGGTTCGACGGTGCGTAGCTGGTTGGCGCTGCCGACGGGCGCCGCGCCGCATGCACCGGTGCCATTGCTTCTCTGGGTCCACGGCGGCCCACTCGGTTCGTGGAACACCTGGTCCTGGCGGTGGAATCCGTGGCTGCTCGTCGCCAAGGGCTATGCAGTACTGCTGCCCGATCCCGCGCTCTCGACCGGATACGGCCAGGATTTCGTTCAGCGCGGGTGGGGTCAGTGGGGCAAGGCGCCTTTCACCGATCTGATGGCGATCACCGATGCTGCCGTCGCGCAGCCCGAGATCGACCCCAAGCGGACAGGCGCGATGGGTGGTTCGTTCGGCGGTTACATGGCCAACTGGATCGCCGGCCATACCAACCGTTTCGACGCGATCGTCACCCACGCAAGTCTCTGGGCATTGGACCACTTCGGCCCGACCACGGACGCTGCCTGGTACTGGCAGCGCGAGATGTCGCCCGAGATGGCCGTCGAGAATTCGCCGCATCTGTACGTCGCGGACATCACGACTCCGATGCTGGTCATCCATGGCGACAAGGACTACCGGGTTCCGATCGGTGAGGGCTTGCGACTCTGGTACGAACTGCTTGCCGAGTCAGGTCTGCCCGCCGACGACGACGGGAAAACGGACCATCGCTTCCTCTACTTCCCCGACGAGAATCATTGGGTGCTCAAGCCGCAGCACACCCAGATCTGGTACGAGGTGGTCACCGCGTTCCTCTCCGAGCACGTTCTCGGCGAAGATGTCGCGCTACCGGAGATTCTGGGCTGAACCCGCGCGTGCCTCGTTCGGCGGAAACAGCCGAACGAGGCACGCTCGTCTTCGCGTGGATCCTGACCGGACTCAGGCGCCGGGGCAGCGAACCGTGTACGCCCACTCGGTGTGGTCGGGGCCGGTGACGCGAACCAGCACGGACGATGCACCGCCGGCGGGCACGTTGACGACCGCCGAACCGGTTCCCTCGTTGATGTCGTCGCCGATGTATCCGGTGCTGTGGATCAACCGTCCTTCGTAGTACACCTCGATCAGGTCCGGGATGTCCTCGGTTTCGTAGCCGAGTACGAACGACGTCGGTCCGCCGCGGCCGAGCTCGTGCTTGGTGCTGGTGATTCCTGCGCCGCCGGAGACCGTCGAGGCGTCGCAGCGCTGCGTGGGTGCAAACGATCCGCCGCCGCCGCTGCCGCTGGCCAGGCCACTGAGAATGTCCCTGACGTTGCCACTGGCCAGGCCGTTGACGATGTCCGTCGCGCTGGTCGAACCGGCGTTCAGGCCGCCGAGGACGTCGTTGAGGTTCCCAGTGGCAATCCCGCCGACGATGTCGCCCACGCTGCCGCTGGCGATGCCGTTTGCGATGTCGTTCCCGATATCGCCGACGCTTCCGTTGATCGTGGCGCTGCCACTGTCGATGCTTCCTTGCACACTTTCTTCGATGCCGGGGGCAGCGGACGCAGTCGCCGGAAGCACGAGGGCAACCGCCGCTCCGATCGTCGCGGCCGCCGCCAAGGTTCGAACGCCGGGACGGCGAGAACTCCAGTTGTTCAACATATTTGCTCCACAGGTAGTTGGTCGGTCGTCCTTCAGAGCGATCCTGTCAGCGGAGCGGATCGGTGAATATCGTTTGTTC
>NZ_CAURKP010000065.1:0-27983 GCF_963525155.1 uncultured Rhodococcus sp. | reverse complement strand
CCCTGTCGCCGACCCCCCCCCCGCGGCGGTGGGGGGTGGGGGCACGGGGGGTGGTGGGGGGGGCCCCCGCGGGGGCCCCCCCGGCGGGGGGGCGGCCCTCCCGACCCTCGAAGCCTTCGTATCCGCGGGCGTGCGGAGGAGGGGCGGAATCCGGTGAAGTCATGGGAGAGTCGAGGCGCCTTCGATGATCGAGTATTCGGAAGCGTCGCCGGCGATGCTGCGGCTTCGTTCCCCGTGGATGTTGACCGGGATGTCGCCGGCAAGGGTGATGCGCTCCAGCCGCCGGTACTGATCGTCGTAGTCGGCGATCGCGTAGTGCTGGGTGGCGCGGTTGTCCCAGATCGCGACGTCACCCGCTTCCCAGTTCCACCGCGTCGTGTACTCGAGCTTGATGGCGTGATCCTGCAAGAGCTTGAATACACCGTTCGACTGTTCGGTGCTCAACCCGACGAAGTTCTTGACAAAATGTCCGAGGACGAGCGTGCGTTCTCCGGTTTCGGGGTGGACCCGCACCACCGGGTGTTCCGTCTCGAAGTACGTGGACTGGAACTCCTCGCGGTAGGCGGCCGTGCGATCTTCGGTGAGCCGCTCGGCGCTGGTTGCCGCATAGTCGTAGACGTTCGTGTGGCGAGCCCAGAGGTTCTCCGCGAGCGCCTTGAGCGGATCCGGCAGTCCGTTGTAGGCGGCTACCCCTGACGCCCACGTCGTGGAACCGCCGTATTCGGGTAGCTGCACCGCGCGCAGGATCGAAGCCTTGGGGATGCGGTCGACGAAGGTGACGTCGGTGTGCCAGCTGTTGGCCTTGCCCAGGTCCGAGTCGATGGGCAGAACTTTTGCGCCGTGCGACTTCACGGTGGGGTGGGCAGTGGTCGGGGTACCCAGCAGTTGGGCGAACTCGTACTGCGAATCGTTGTCGAGGTGGTCTTGCCCGCGAAAGAAGATCACCTTGTGTTCGAGAAGTGCTTGCCGGATGAGGGAAATCGTCGCCGGGTCGAGATGCCCGCCGAGAGTGATTCCGTCGATTCGGGCGCCGATATGCGCGCCGAGGGTGGTGACAGTGCCGCGAGCGGCGTCAACGGCGGCTCCGTTCGTTGATGCCGAATTCGTGAGGGTCGGCTTGGCGAAAGCTGTAGACATGGTGCACCTTTCGTGGGGAGTGTGCCCACCCAAACACGCGAGATTTCGCCCCGACAGGGTTGCGTTCAGTGTGATCGTTACCGCACCTGATTTGTGAATCTCGGTGAAGCTGCTACTTTTGGAGCCATGTCGACCGACCAGCCTGCCGCTTTGCGGGTCACCTATGTGACCGCTGCGCTTGGTTCGCGTCTGCCTCTGGCGCGAGAGCTGTGTTGTCGCCGCCGTTCTTTCTGCAGCTAATTTCTGCGCCTTTTCTGTCTATTTCTTCGTGTGACCAGTGGAAACGCTGATTTCTCGGTCGACAGAGATATGCGCCTTCTCCTCCTTCTGCAAGGGACAGCCATGTCGACACCCACAATCTCCGCCATTCCGAACATCCGATCGCGAACCGCGCTCTCGGGAACCCGGACCCGTACCCAGATAGTTGCGCCCGAACTACGCATCGCCGACGGTCCGTCCGCGACTGTGTTGCGCATTGCTCGATCCCGTGGGCCGCTCTCACGTGACACTGCGGCAAAGGCATCAGGGCTGAGCATCGCCACCGTGAACCGGCAGGTCACGAGCCTGCTGGACCTCGGGATCCTGCGCGAACGCGCGGACCTGACGGCATCCGGAGCAATCGGGCGTCCGCGAGTTCCGTTCGAGGTCAACCACGAGCCTTATCTGACAGTCGGCATCCACATCGGTGCCGTCGTCACCAGCATCATCGCCAGCGACATTCGTGGAAAGGTGCTCGGCGCCGTCGAGATTCCGACGCCTGCCACCAATTCTGCTGTCGCGCTTGCCACCATTGCGCGCTCGGCCAAATCCTTTGCCTCGCGGTGGCACAAGCGTCGTCCGCTCGCCGTCGGCGTGGCCATCGGCGGTCGCGTCGATTCAGCGACCGGAGTCGTCGATCACCCGCGTCTGGGATGGAAGGGCGCCAAGGTCGGGTCCATCATCGGAGCCGGCTTGGATCTCCCTGTATCGGTAGCCGCCCACGTCGAGGCGATGGCTGCGTCGGAACTTCTGCTCAGCACCGATCGTGCCGAAGCCCCGACGCCGGGCACTACCGGCTTGTACTTCTACGCTCGTGAAACTGCCGGCATCGCAATCACTTTCGAAGGGCGAGTACACACGCCGTCCAGCGGACCCGGTTCGATCGCGCACCTCCCTACCGGTTCGTCCGCACGGTGCACCTGCGGAGCCGTGGGTTGCCTTGAAGCGACGATCAGTGACCGCGCCGTAGTCGCGCAGGCTTTGTCTTCGGGCGCCGTGATCCAGGGCAGCGAGCGTGTCACGATCGCGGACGTCTACCGGGCAGCGTCGTCGGGTTCCATTCCGGCACACGAGCTTCTGGTTGATCGAGCACGCGTCCTCGGCCGGACAGTGGCGATGCTGCGTGACCTGTTCAACCCGGATCGGGTGATTCTGGGTGGTCAGGCATTCACCGACTATCCGGCCGGGGTGCCCCATGTCGCCGAGGCCTTCTCGACAGCATCCTCCTTGGAGCGTAAGGACATTCGAATTACCGGTTTCGGCAATCGGGTTCAGGAATACGCTTCCACGGTCGTGTCACTGAGCTCGCTGTTCGCCGATCCGGCGGCAGCCATGCGGCGTGCGTCGGCCGTCTGACTGCGAAGAGGGCAGTCAGAGTTCCGGTCGATCGAGCACCCGCAACCACGAACCGTCGGGCTGGCGGCGCGCCACCTGTGTGCGTCCGCCGGTTCCGTCGGAAGGTTTGGTCGAGGTCATTGCCAGGTCGCCGCTGATCACCGTCGGTAGAGATTCCTCGACGGTGAATCTCGGTGCTGCGGCGAGCATCTGAGAGATCACCTCGCGGATGGCTTGGCGGCCCACGGTGAGGGATCCGGGAGGGAAGGCCATCACCGCATCCTCCTCGTAGAGTGCGGCGACGGCGTCTGCGTCACCAGCGTTGGCGAACTGCACAAAAAGCTTCGCGATGTCTTCCGGGGTTCCGGCCTTCTGAACGTCATCTGTTGTTGTCATGCTTCCATCGTTCTAGTACTCCGGCGATAAGTCCAAGATCTAGTTTGTCTCGCAGCTAGAATCAGCAGTTATGGAACTTCGGCAGCTCGAATACTTTGTCACGGTAGTGGAGGAAGCCAACTTCACTCGCGCCGCCGAGCGGCTTCACGTAGCCCAACCCGGTGTGAGTGCCCAGGTCAAACGGCTCGAACGTGAGTTGGGGCAGGAATTGCTCGATCGTAGTGGTCGAACCGTTTGTCTGACCGACGCCGGGCGAGCTGTCCTCCCGCACGCCTACGCTGCACTTGCTGCCGTTCAGAGCACCCGCGACGCTGTCGATGCCTTGAACGGACTGGTCCGGGGTTCCGTTTCGGTCGGGATGGTTACCGCCTGCGCTTCCGCCGACCTCACAGATCTGCTGAGTCGGTTGCACAACAAACACCCCGGACTGGACATTTCGCTGGCCGAGGACGATTCGCGCAGTCTGCTTGCCGGAGTGTTGGACGGAACCTTCGACATAGCCGTCATCGGGGTGGCGGGAGAGCTGCCGGAAGGGCTCGAATCGAGGGTGATCACCGACGAACGACTGGTGGCCGGAGTGGCAACGGATCATCCGCTGGCCGAGGTGTCGTCTCTACCGTTTGCCGAGCTCGCCACGCGATCGGTCATCTGTCTGCCGGAGGGAACCGGTATCAGGACGTGTCTGAACTTCGCGTGCGCCGCGGCCGGCACCACGCCGACGGTTGCGCTCGAGGCAAGCAACCTCGGCATCATCGTTTCATTGGCAGCGCAGGGGCTGGGAATGGCCGTGCTTCCCGAGTCGGCAGTGGGGGAGTTGCATCGGATCGATCTCGAACCGGAGGCGCGATCTCGGCTGGAATTGGTCTGGCGTTCGTCGGGCGGCAAGAATCCTGCGGCCTCCGCTCTCATCGATCTTGCGAGAGCTGTTCCCGCCGAGTGAGTTCGGCCTGCGCCCGATCCAATCCGCCGTGCTCGAGAGCAGCCAACCTCGACCTGTCCTTCCAGACGATGGTGCCGCGTCGCCGGACGATGACCGACATCGTTCCACCGAGATGCTCGAGCGCTCCTGGCACGTTTCGACGCTCGGCAGGTATCGGAACAGGAAGTATGTGTGCGTCGGCGATGGGTGCGGTCCCGTCGATGTCGACGCTCCACTTCCGGCTGTAACCCCGAAGCGTCCAGCGATCGTCGGACACCGTCGTCTCCACCTGTGACGTCAGAGGATTACCCAGCCGCAACACCGTTCCGTCCGGTAGCGCGGCAACGACGGCGGTGACTTCGGTGCGCAGAGGTCCGGCGCTGACCTGTCCGCCGGCAAACGCCACGCAGGCTCGAGGATCGGTGAACCCCTGTGCCTGTCCCCACCACCAGGATTCCGGGAATCCTCCCTTTCCCCAGTTTTTCTCGCCGTACACCTGCGCTCCGGTGAGATCCCAGCTCTGTCCGTCGATGACGGCGCTTCCCTCGACCCGGCCGCCGAGCAGCCACGGATGCCAGTACTGATTGAGTGCGGGAACTGATTGGAAGTAACTCGACCCCCCGAAGCGGCGGTGCGGCCAGAATCGCTGATTACTGATGCGTACGTCGAGATGACTGTCGCCGAAATCGACCTGGAGTCGATCGGCATTGCCGCGGAAAGCGTTGTCGGCGTAGGCCCCCAGGATACGGGGATCGGCCGATCCGTTCGGATGCTCAGCAGTGCGGAGGAATCCGCCTGGGTGTGCCGCGAGACCGAGCGTCGACCAGCTGCCGCCGTCGGCCTTGTTGATTCCGGCGAGCGCGATCACCACCCGTCCGCTGTCTGGCATCGTGAATCGCCAGAAGTAACCCTCCATCGCAACGTCATGGGAGGCAAGCAGATTGCCGTACGGCAGGGTGGCACCCGAGGCGCGGTACGCGGGAAGCTTCACGGTCCCAGTACTGCCTGTGATGCGGTGACCTGAGCGACGAGGCGGCCCTCGTCGTCGCGGATCTCGGTCACCACCGCGACGGTGCTGCGCCCCGCGTGCAGTGGCCGGGCGGTGGCGGTGACTGTGCCCTTGCGCACGCCGCGAGTGAAGACGGTCGACGAACTGGTGGTGGACGTACTTGCGCCGGGCGGCAGATTGAGGAATGCACAGACGGCGCCGACGCTGTCTGCCAGCGTCATCAAGGCGCCGCCGTGCATTCCGTTGCCGGCGGTGGTGCGGTGGCTGTCCCAATCCAGATGGCCGACAACCTGTTCGGGTGCCGCGCTGTCCAACTGAATTCCGGTGTGAACTGCAAAAGGCATGCTCGCGACAAGTTGTTCGAGGTCCATGCCTACCGATGTTAACGAGCCGCCGAAACCTCCGTCGGGACTTCGGTTTATCGAGGGCGGTGACTCACAGGGGCAGGGCGGTTTCCGACAGCCCTTCCGGCGCGTTGCGACGACGGAACCACTCGGTGCCGAATGCCGCGGCGAGCTGCTCCGTCGGCATTTCGAGGAACGGGCCGAAATCGCCGACCTGCGTTGCGTGCGCGTACATGGCCGCGCGCTTGGACGAGATCACCGAACTGACATCGACCGCGGTGGTGAGTTGGTCAGCCGGAAGCCCGAACGATTCGATGTCCGGCGGCTGCGCCTCCTCGGTCCACTCGGGGTTGGCCTGCATCAGCATCTTCATGTGATCGCGGTTGGTGGACGCCTCGTAGACGAACGGCGTGCCCGCGAGTTCTGCAGCACGAACGCCGACGTGGTGGACCTGGATGTGATCCGGGTGGCCGTATCCGCCGTTGGGGTCGTAGATGGTCAGGACATCGGCGTTCTCTTCACGAAGAACCTCGGCCAGACGCTCGGCGGCCTTCTCGACGTCGACGTTGCAGAACGCTTCCGGATTCTCGTTCTCGGGCGTACCCACCATCCCCGAATCCGGGTAGTGCAGGGACACGACGCGACTGGCACCCAACGCGTCGGTGGACGCCTCGAGCTCACGGCTGCGGCGCTGAGCCAACGTCTCGTATTCGTCCAACAGTCCGTCGGGGAATTCACCGAGAGCACCGTCGGTAGCGGTGACGACTACGACGCGGTGACCTGCGTCGGCGGCCATTCTCATCACGCCGCCCGTAGTGAAAACTTCGTCATCGGGATGGGCGTGGAAACACACCAGGACACTCATTCGCGCAATCGTAAGGCAAGTTACCGACAGGTCAACCCGAGCGCACAGTGAAAACGATTTGTCGAGTCGGCCTCGGCTCTGTGAACCTTGTTCAGTGCACGAGAAGCTGACATGAGCGAATCCACCAACAAAGGCCTGCTGAGCGCCTACCGCGAGATCTTTGCCGCCCCCGGATCGGTCGCCTTCTCGGCCGCCGGATTTGTCGCAAGGCTGCCGATCGCCATGATCGGTATCGGAATCGTGACGATGATCTCGCAACTTCGTGGTGACTACGCGCTCGCCGGCGCGCTCGCCGCGGTTTTTGCGCTCTCGTCGGCGATCATCGCGCCCGCGGTCTCGCGTGCGGTCGACCGCTTCGGACAGCGAGCGGTCCTGCCGATTGCCGCAGCCGTGAGCGTCACCGCGATCGGGGCGCTCCTGCTCGCAGTCCGGATGGAAGCTCCCGACTGGCTGCTGTTCGTTCTGGTCGTCCCCGGCGGCGCCACTCCGACGATCGGCGCGATGATTCGCGCCAGGTGGGTGGCGATCTATGTCGGAAAACCTCAGCTGCGCACCGCCTTCGCCTTCGAATCGGTGGTGGACGAGCTCTGCTTCGTGGCGGGCCCGGTCATATCGGTAGGTCTGAGCATCGGGCTCTTCCCCGAGGCTGGACCACTGGCAGGGTTGATCCTGCTGGTCACCGGAACCCTGCTGCTGGTCATACAGCGCGGAACCGAACCGAAGGTGCATCCGCGTCGACCCGGCCGCGGACGATCGGTTCTCGGTAACCACGTGATGTGGATCGTCATCGTGATCATGGTGATGCTCGGAACGATCTTCGGCGTCATCGACGTCGGCGCCATCGCGTTCACCAAGGAACAGAATTCGCCGGGGTCGGCGACGCTGGTCCTCGCGCTGTTCGCCGGCGGTTCGGGAATCGCGGGACTGATCTTCGGGTCGATGCACCCGGCGCGATCGCTGCGCGGGCAGTTGATGATCGCGTCCTCGGCGGTCGCCGTTCTCAGCGTCCCGCTTCTGTTGGTCGGAAACGTGGCCGCACTTGCGGGTGCCTACGTGCTGGCGGGCGCGACCATCGCACCGACGCTCATCATCGCGACAGCCCTGGTCGAACAGATCGTCCCACCGGAAAAGCTCACCGAGGGAATGACCCTGACGGTTACCGGCCTCGGCGTCGGCGTGGCGCTCGGGTCTGCGCTGGCCGGACAGCTGATCGATCGCTACGGCGTCCCGTCGGCCTACATGCTCGCCGTCGGCGCCGCAGTCGCAGCCTCTATCGTGACGGCATGTCTATTCGTGAAGCCGTCAGCGTCGACGGCACGTCCATCGTCTATCGAGTAACCGGAAATTCGGCGGGGACCCCGCTGGTGTTGCTGCACGGCTGGGCTCAGTCCTCGCAGTGCTGGGGCGAGCAGGTCCTCGCGGACCTGGCCGCGGACTATCGGCTGATCGCCGTCGATCTGCGCGGCCACGGTTACTCAGATGCGCCCGAATCCGGATACGACGATTCCGCGAACTGGGCCGGCGACGTCGCGGCTGTTCTTGCGGCCGAAGGCGTCACCGAGAACGCGATCCTGCTCGGCTGGGCGTCCGGCGGTCGGGTGATCTGCGTTTCCCGGGCAGCGCACGGCACCGGCGGGGGGGGGGGCGCGGTTCTGGTCGGGGCGATCACCAGCATCGGGCGCGGCGAAAAAGGTGGCAAGGTCGGCTCGGCGATGCGTAGCGCAGTTCCCGGCGCGATGTCCGAAGATCCCCGCGAGGCGATCCGTGCACTCGGCGCTTTCGGCAATGCTCTCACCGGCCCACCCGAGGGCAAGGGTGCAGCGTCGCAGGCCTTGTTCGGGTACAGCCTCTCGACGCGTCCGCGGGTGCGCGCAGCACTGTTCAACCGTGCTGTCGGTCACGACGAGTTGCTTCGCAACCTGGACATCCCGGTCCTCGTTCTGCACGGAACCGACGACTCCGTCGTCGACGTGAGCGCAGGTAAGCACGCCGAGGAACTGATTCCCAAGTCCCAGGCGTCGTACTGGGAAGGCTGCAATCACGGCCCGTTCGTGGAGGATCCGACACGATTCGTGTCCGAAGTGCGAACCTTCATCTCGAGCCTCGGTTAGAGTTCGCGCCCGGTGAGGGGGCAGTATGGAGTCGTGACGCCCATGCACATTTCGCGCCCTCGCCGGGTGGCCGTTCTCTCGGTCCACACCTCGCCATTGGCGCAACCCGGCACCGGTGACGCGGGTGGGATGAACGTCTACGTTCTGCAATCCGCCATTCAGCTCGCCAAACGTGGCGTCGAGGTGGAGATATTCACCCGCGCGACGTCCTCGGCCGACGCACCTGTGGTGGACGCCGCTCCCGGAGTGCGGGTTCGGAACATTGCTGCTGGTCCCTTCGAAGGGCTGGACAAGGCGGATCTGCCGACTCAACTGTGTGCCTTCGTCGCAGGAGTTCTACGGGAGGAAGCGCGCCACGAGCCCGGGTACTACAGCCTGATTCACTCGCACTACTGGTTGTCCGGTCAGGTCGGCTGGCTGGCCCGCGACCGCTGGGGCGTGCCCCTCGTACACACCGCCCACACCCTCGCGGCGGTAAAGAATCTTTCGCTTGCCGAGGGAGACACCCCGGAGCCGGCAGCACGTCAGATCGGCGAGCAGCAAGTAGTCGCCGAGTCCGATCGCCTGGTCGCCAACACCACCGACGAAGCCAAGGCGCTGCACGAGTTGTACGGCGCAGACCCCACGCGTATCGACGTCGTGGCTCCCGGCGCCGATCTCACCCGCTACCGCCCGGGCGATCGCGATTCCGCCCGCGCGTCGTTGGGGTTGGACCCGGGCGAGGTCGTCGTGACTTTCGTCGGCCGGATCCAACCTCTGAAAGCACCGGACGTTCTGCTGCGTGCTGCCGCCGAAGTGATCAGCCGTCGCCCCGAGTTGCCGTTGCGCATCCTCGTCGTCGGCGGGCCGTCCGGAACTGGCCTCGCGCGGCCGGACGTGCTGATCGAACTTGCACGCTCACTCGGCATCACCGCGCAGGTGACGTTCTTGCCGCCGCAGGCTCCTGAGCGTCTCGCCGATGTCTACCGTGCCTCGGATCTGGTTGCGGTGCCGAGCTATTCGGAGTCCTTCGGGTTGGTCGCCATCGAAGCTCAAGCCTGCGGAACTCCGGTGATCGCCGCCGACGTCGGCGGACTGGGAGTGGCCGTACGCAACGGTGAGACCGGCCTGCTGGTTCAAGGACACCGCACCGAAGATTGGGCCGGCGCCCTCGAATCCTTGGTGACAGCACCGACGCGCTTGGCCGAACTCGCCGCGCAGGCACCGCGCCACGCCGAAAATTTCTCGTGGGAACACACCGCGGACGGTTTGCTCGAGAGCTATCGCAAAGCCGCAGTCAACTACAACAACGGAACCGGTCCCAGCGACTTCTCGCCCCGCCGTGCGCGGGGTCTGTGGCGTCTGCGCCGGACCGGGGGAGTGCGTACATGAGCAGCATTTCGGACACCATCGAGCAGGCCCTCACCGAGCGCGAACTCGACTTCACCAGAAAAGACGACGCGCATTTCATCGTCGAACTTCCCGGTGAACACAAACTCAAGACGTCGACTCTGCTCACCGTCGGCAATCACGGTGTGCGGGTCGAGGCCTTCGTGTGCCGCAAGGTGGACGAGAACTTCGAAGGCGTCTACAAATTCCTGCTCAAGCGCAACCGTCGTCTGTACGGGGTGGCGTACACACTCGACAAGGTCGGGGACATCTACCTCGTCGGCAAGATCGCAGAGCATGCCGTGACCGGCGATGAACTCGACCGAGTGCTCGGTCAGGTTCTCGAAGCCGCCGACGGCGATTTCAACGTCATCCTCGAACTCGGCTTCTCCTCGTCCATCAAGCGTGAGTGGGCGTGGCGGGTGTCGCGAGGTGAGTCGCTGGCGAATCTCGAACCGTTCAAGCACCTCATCGAGGAAGAGCCCGCGCAGAGCTGATCGAGCGGGGTGAGACACATCGCGGATGTGTCACGTAAAGTGGCCTTTACTTGTGACTGTTGTCACGGAATAATACTGTTCCCGTGAGTCACAGTAAGTTGGTCACACCACCCCGCCGCGCAACTTTTCGAGGAGCACAGTGAGCTTCAAGAGTCCGTTCCCCGACGTTGAAATCCCCAACCTCAGCGTCTACGACTTCCTGTTCGGAAACACCGACCCCGCAGACCTCGACAAGACGGCCTTCGTCGAGGGCAGTTCGGGCGCAGTCACCACATACGCTTCGCTGATCGCACAGATCAACGGCGTTGCAGGCGCTCTCGCAGCGCGCGGACTCGCCGTCGGCGACGTGGTCGGGCTGCATTCGCCCAACGTCCCGGCCTTCGGTTCCGTCTTCCACGGCATCCTTCGTGCCGGTGGCGTCGCGACCACGATCAACGCGCTCTACACCGCCGAGGACATCGCCAAGCAGCTCACCGATTCCAAGGCCAAGTTCCTCTTCACCGTCTCGCCGCTCCTGCCGCAGGCAAAGGCCGCTGCTGACCTGGTCGGTATCCCGGCCGAGAACGTGTTCGTGCTCGACGGTGCCGAAGGCCACCTCTCGCTGCGTGATCTGCTCGGCGAGGGTGCAGCGGCGCCCGAAGTCTCCTTCGATCCGGCCACCCAACTCGCGGTGCTGCCGTACTCCTCGGGCACCACCGGCCGACCCAAGGGGGTCATGCTCACCCATCGGAACCTCGTAGCCAACGTCTGCCAGATCATTCCGCGGATGGGCATCGAGACCGACGACAAGATTCTCGCGGTCCTGCCGTTCTTCCACATCTACGGCATGACGGTCCTGCTCAACGCTGCGCTCTATCGCCGCGCGAGCCTCATCACGATGCCGAAGTTCGATCTCGTCGAGTTCCTGCGGATCGTCGCCGAGCAGAAGTCGACGTACATCTTCGTCGCACCGCCCGTTGCCGTCGCGCTGGCCAAGCATCCGCTCGTCGATCAGTACGACCTCTCGAGCGTGCACACCATCTTCTCCGGTGCGGCCCCGCTCGACGCGGCGCTCGGCAAGGCCGTCGCCGACCGGTTGAACTGCCACGTCCGCCAGGGCTACGGCATGTCCGAGATGAGCCCGGTCTCGCACGCGATCCCGTTCGACCGCGACGACATCGCGCTCGACACCTGCGGTCCGACCATCGCCAACATGGAATGCAAGCTCGTCGACCCCGGAACGGGCGAAGAGGTCGCGTACCCGCCTCTCGGCTCGGACGGCGTCAGCGAGCCCGGCGAACTGTGGTGCAAGGGCCCGAACATCATGCTCGGCTACCTCGGCAACGACCAGGCCACCAAGGACACCCTCGACGACGACGGTTACCTGCACACCGGTGACATCGCGACCGTCGACGGCGACGGCGTCGTCAAGATCGTCGACCGCCTCAAGGAACTGATCAAGTACAAGGGCTACCAGGTTCCCCCGGCGGAACTCGAGGCCTTGCTGCTGACCCATCCGCAGATCGCCGACGCCGCAGTGATCGGTGTGCTCGACGCCGAGGGCGAAGAGGTCCCGAAGGCATTCGTGGTGCTCCAGGACGGCGCCGAGTTGACCGAAGCCGACGTGATCTCGTTCGTCGCCGAGCGCGTCTCGCCGCACAAGAAGGTCCGCCAGGTTTCGTTCATCAGCACCGTGCCGAAATCCGCGGCCGGAAAGATCCTCCGCAAGGATCTGCGAACTGCGGAAGTTGCCCCGAGCTGATTTCCGGACAGGGTTGATCAAGAAGGGTTCCGGTACTCGTGCCAGGATGAACGCCATGAGTATCGGAACCCTGGTCCTGCTCCGCCACGGCGAGAGCGAATGGAATGCACTCAATCTGTTCACCGGCTGGGTGGACGTACACCTGACAGACAAGGGCATGGCCGAGGGCAAGCGCGCCGGCGAACTGCTCGCCGAGCACAACCTGTTGCCCGACGTTCTCTACACGTCTCTGCTGCGCCGCGCGATCAGCACAGCCAACCTCGCGCTCGACGCCGCCGATCGCCACTGGATCCCGGTAGTGCGCGACTGGCGTCTCAACGAGCGTCACTACGGCGCTCTGCAGGGCAAGAACAAGGCGCAGACCAAGGAAGAGTACGGAAACGAGCAGTTCATGCTCTGGCGTCGTAGCTACGACACCCCGCCGCCCGCCATCGAAGCCGGCAGCGAGTACAGCCAGGACACCGATCCCCGGTACGCGAACCTCGACGAGGTTCCCTTGACCGAGTGCCTGCTCGACGTCGTCAAGCGTCTGATCCCGTACTGGGAGGACACCATCTCCCAGGAGCTGCTCGCCGGTCGGAACGTGCTGGTCACCGCGCACGGCAACTCGCTGCGTGCGTTGGTCAAGCACCTCGACGGCATCTCGGACGAGGACATCGCGGGCCTGAACATCCCGACCGGAATCCCGCTGCGTTACGACCTCGACGAGAACCTGAAGCCGCTCAATCCCGGCGGCACCTACCTGGATCCGGAGGCCGCAGCTGCCGGCGCCGCCGCGGTGGCGAATCAGGGCGGAAAGTAGCAACCCGATGATGTGCGTCGAGGCCCCCCGAACAGGGATTTCGGGGGGCCTCGGCCAACAACAGATGAACGACGAACCAACGCCGTCCACCTGGCGGATTACGCGCGTGGGAACGTCCGAACCCGCCGTAACCGACTCTTCGCGCGAACGTACGATTGCGCCGTGAGTGTCGTGATTGCAGTGCTGCTGGTCGTGGTCGCCGGCTTGGTCGGCTACCTCGTCGGCGGGGTGCTGGTACCCAGGCTGTCGTCGCGCCAGAGTCAGCGCTCGGACGAACAGACCGGGCTCACGATGTCCCAGGTTCTCGACCTCATCGTGTTGGCTTCGGAAAGCGGTATCGCCGTCGTCGACGGTTTTCACGACGTCGTGCTCTTCAATCCTCGCGCCGAGGAACTCGGTCTCGTCAAGAATCGTCTGGTCGACGAGCGAGCTTGGCGGGCTGCTCAGGAAGTTCTGCGGACGGGTCAACCCGTCGAGGTCGATCTGACGGCGCAGACCGCTCAGCGCGGCCGCGACAAGATCGCGGTACGTGGCACGGCCCGGTTGCTCAGCAAGGACGATCGCAACTTCGTGGTCCTGTTCGCCGACGACGATTCCGAGCAGGTCCGCATGGAGGCGACCCGACGCGATTTCGTCGCGAACGTCAGCCACGAACTGAAGACGCCGGTCGGTGCGATGAGCCTGCTCGCGGAGGCACTGCTCGAGTCCGCTGACGACCCGGAATCGGTGCGCCACTTCGGCGAACGGGTGCTCGGTGAGTCGATTCGTCTGGGCAAGATGGTCACCGAGTTGATCGCACTCTCGCGTCTGCAAGGTGCCGAGAAGCTGCCGGATCTCGACGTGGTCGACGTCGACACCGTGGTGTCCGAAGCACTGTCGAGATCGAATCTGTCGGCCGAGGCCGCCGGGATCACGGTCACCACCGACCATCCGAGTGGGCTGGAAGTACTCGGGGATCAGACTCTCCTCGTCACGGCATTGTCCAACCTCATCGAGAACGCTCTTGCATACTCGCCCAAGGGTTCTCCGGTTTCCGTCAGTCGGTCGGTACGCGGCGACAATGTCGCGATCGCAGTCACCGACCGAGGAGAAGGCATCGCGAAAGCGGACCAGGAGCGAGTGTTCGAGAGATTCTTCCGCGTGGACAAGGCGCGGTCACGGCAGACCGGTGGAACCGGTCTGGGGCTGGCGATCGTCAAACACGTCGCGGCCAATCACAACGGCTCCATCGAACTGTGGAGCAAACCGGGTACAGGGTCTACCTTCACGTTGCAGATACCGGCACACGTGGAGTCGGACGACGACATCGACTCTGACGACGCGGGAACCGCCGGTTCCACGCGGATCGGCAGACGAGAACAAGGCAGTAGAGAAAACGGCATGGAGGCCAAACGATGACGAGTGTGCTGATCGTGGAGGACGAGGAGTCCTTGGCGGACCCGCTGGCGTTCCTGCTCCGCAAGGAAGGCTTCGAGACCACCATCGTCAACGACGGACCGTCGGCGTTGGCGGAATTCGATCGCTCCGGAGCGGACATCGTCCTGCTCGACCTCATGCTGCCCGGCATGAGTGGCACGGACGTCTGCAAGGCGCTGCGGTCGCGCTCCGGCGTCCCCGTCATCATGGTGACGGCGCGTGACAGTGAGATCGACAAGGTTGTCGGCCTGGAACTCGGTGCGGACGACTATGTGACCAAACCGTATTCGGCGCGCGAGCTGATCGCTCGCATCCGTGCGGTGCTGCGCCGCGGGGTGGAGAACGAGGCGGACCTCGCCTCCGACAACGGGGTGCTCGAGGCCGGACCGGTACGGATGGACGTCGAGCGCCACGTCGTGCAGGTCGCGGGTAACCCGGTGACGTTGCCGCTCAAGGAGTTCGACCTCCTCGAGTACCTGCTCCGCAACTCCGGTCGGGTGCTGACCCGCGGACAGTTGATCGACCGCGTCTGGGGCGCCGACTACGTCGGTGACACCAAAACCCTTGACGTACACGTGAAGCGGTTGCGTTCGAAGATCGAATCGGATCCGGCCAAGCCGGAACATCTGGTCACGGTCCGTGGGTTGGGTTACAAGCTCGAAGCGTGATCGAACCTCGTCGAGAAGAAATGTCGAGAAGAATTCAGCCGCTCACACGATCGTGTGAGCGGCTGAATTCTTTTTGTTCAGGCGGAGTCAGCCCTGAGCTTTGTTCTGAGCGATCGTGGTCGCCGGATGGACTGCGATGAGGCCGAGGCCCGCGCGACGCCTGCAGAGGCGAGCCAGCTCGTCGTACGCGCGCTTTCCGAGAAGTTCCGTCAACTCTGGCCCGTAGGACTGCCAGACCTGCCGCTCCCCGACATGAGCGTCGGGGGAGCCGGAGCAGTACCAGGCGAGGTCGTCGCCGCCCTCACCCCAGCCGCGGCGGTCGTACTCGGTGATCGTGGTCTTGAGGATCTGGACGCCGTCCGGCCGGTCGACCCAGTCCTGGGTGCGGCGGATCGGTAGCTGCCAGCACACGTCCGGTTTCACCTCGAGCGGCTCGATGCCCTTCTTGAGCGCCATGGAATGCAGAGCGCAGCCCTCGCCCCCGGCAAAACCCGGCCGGTTGAGGAAGATGCACGCTCCTTTGTAGCGGCGGGTGCGCAGCGCGGGCTCGTCCTCGAGGTCGTCTTCTTCGACGTAGCCCTTCTTGCCGAGACCCTTTTCCATGAACTGCCAGTCTTCGGCTGTGAGCATTTTCACTGACGCATCGAGCTTGTCCTGATCTTCCTGATCGGAGAGGAAAGCGCCGTGCGAGCAGCAACCGTCGTCCGGGCGGTCTCCGATGATGCCCTGACACGCCGGCGTGCCGAACACGCAGGTCCAATGCGAGAGCAACCACGTCATATCAGCGGAAATGAGGTGTTCGGAGTTATCCGGATCGACAAATTCGACCCATTCGCGCGGGAAATCGAGATCGACCTCGGGGCTCGGAGTCATCTTGTGGGACCGGTCTGGGTTACCTGCTGTCACAAGGGCCGACCGTAGACCCAGTAACGTGGCGATGTGCGACTAGGGGTACTCGACGTCGGAAGCAATACCGTCCATCTATTGGTTGTGGACGCCCATCGGGGCGGCCACCCAACACCCATGAGCTCGACCAAGTCCACGTTGAGGCTGGCAGAAAACACCGACGACCGCGGCGATATCACCACGTCAGGAGCCGATCGGTTGGTCTCGACGGTCTCCGAATTCGCCGGTATCGCCAAGACGTCAGGGTGCGAGGAAATGATGGCTTTTGCCACTTCCGCCGTCCGTGACGCCAACAATTCCGAAGCCGTGCTCGCCCGCGTCCGCGCCGAGACCGGAGTCAATCTCGAGGTTCTCTCCGGGGTCGACGAAGCCCGCTTGACCTTTCTGGCAGTGCGCCGCTGGTACGGCTGGAGCGCCGGACGCATCCTGAACCTGGACATCGGCGGCGGCTCGCTCGAACTCACCGCAGGTGGTGACGAGGATCCGGACGTCGCCTTCTCACTGCAACTCGGTGCCGGACGGTTGACGCGCGACTGGCTACAGGCCGATCCGCCGGGCAAGCGCCGGGTCGCTGTATTGCGCGACTGGCTGGACGCGGAGTTGGTCGGACCAGCCAAGGAACTGCGCGCCGCCGGCGACTGGGACCGCACGGTCGGGACTTCGAAGACCTTCCGATCGTTGGCTCGGCTCACCGGCGCGGCCCCTTCTGCCGCAGGCCCACGGGCAAAACGGACCCTGACTTCCAGCGGACTCAGGCAACTCATAGCCTTCATATCCAGGATGACGGCGGCGGACCGTGCAGAATTGGAAGGAGTGAGCTCGGATCGGTCACAGCAGATTGTGGCCGGCGCGCTCATCGCAGAGGCAACCATGCGGGCGCTCGGAGTGGACGAACTGGAAATTTGTCCCTGGGCACTGCGTGAGGGTCTGATTCTGCGAAAGCTCGACACAGAAATGGGCGGTGAATTGGTGGTGAGTGCTTGATGACCGAGGACAGTCAGCAGATTTCCGTAGCGGAACTGCTCAAGCGGAACGGTCAGAGCGTCGAATCCCGAGGTGGACGACGCCGGCGCGGCGTAGCCGGTGGCATCTCCGTCGCCGAACTGACGGGTGAGATCCCGATCGTTCGCCAGTCGGGATCGCGCGCGGCCGCCGAGCCCGAGTCCGACGAACCAGCAGCCCAGCCCGAAGCCGCTGCGCCGGAAAACTCTGCACCTTCAGCGCCGGCCGAGGCCGTCGCGGAAACCGCCAAGTCAGCCGAACCGGCACCGAAGGTTCCCGCCGATCGCACCGCAGCCTTCGCCGTCTCGTTCGACGACGATGACGATGACGAACCGCAGGCACCCAAGGGCGAGTCGAAGCCGGTTGCTGCGCCGCCGGTCACCACTCCGAAGCCGACTTCCACACCTTCGCCGGGACAGACCTCGAAGTCCTCGCCCGGGCAGTGGGTGAGCCGGGCACCGCTCAACTCCTCGTCACCGACGCAGGTAACGCAGGAACCAGCCCTGCTGTCGGGTCAGACCCTGGCGGGCGACCTGATGCGTCAGGAGCGCGCCGCAACGCAGTCGCCGTCGTTGCGTCCGCCGATCCTGCCGCCGCGTGTCCCCACTCCCGTCGCCAAGGCACCTGCACAGACCGCTCCTGCTCCGGCCGCGCCGGAAGAGAGCACCGAACTGATCGACAAAATCGCAGACGCGGATGCCGGCGAGGCCGAATCCACCGCCGTGGTCGATCTGGTCAAGGCACCGGCAGTCGCTGACAGTGCAAAAGACTCCAGTGCCGTCGCGGAGTCCGATGTCGAAGCCGAATCGGCAGCGGAAGAGGCAGGCGAGCGTAACTCGATCCGTGAATGGGCAGTGCTTGCCGGTCAGGTGGTTGTTGCACTGATCGTCGGCGGCGCGATGTTCAAGGGCTTCGAGAAGCTGTGGGACATGCTGCCATGGGTGGCGTTGGTGCTCGCGCTGATCGTGATCGTCGGCTTGGTTGCCGTCGTGCGGGTTCTGCGCAAGACAGACGACATCACGAGTTTCGTGATCGCGGTGGTCGTCGGCATGATCGTGACGCTCGGTCCACTGGCGTTCTTGTTGACCTCGGGTTGATCGGACGATGATCGGGGGATCGCAGCGCATGGTTCGTCGGCCGATAGCCGTCGGCCTGTCGACGGCTTCGGTATATCCGGAGAACACGGAAGCAGCATTTCGCTACGCCGCTGATCTCGGATACGACGGTGTCGAACTGATGGTGTGGGCCGAATCCGTGAGTCAGGACGTCGGTGCTGTCGCTGCCCTCGTTCGCAAGTATGCGATTCCGGTGCAGGCCGTGCATGCGCCCTGTCTGCTGATTTCGCAGCGCGTGTGGGGTTCCGATCCGGTCGAGAAGCTCGAGCGTTCGGTGCGCACCGCCGAAACCTTGGGAGCGACGACGGTGGTCGTCCACCCGCCGTTCCGGTGGCAGCGCAAGTACGCCGAAGGCTTCGCGGAACAGGTTGTCGATCTCGAATCGAAGAGCAGCGTCGTGGTGGCGGTGGAGAACATGTTCCCCATGCGCGCCGACAGCTTCTTCGGGGGCAAGGACAAGTCCGCGGAGCGTCTGCGTAAGCGTGGCGGTCCGGGGGCAGCGTTGTCCGCGTTCAGTCCGTCGTACGACCCGACCGATTCCGATCACGCTCACTACACACTCGACCTGTCGCACACCGCGACGGCGGGCATGGATGCCCTGGAGTTGGCCTCCCGTATGGGCAAGGGGCTCGAGCACCTGCACCTGGCCGACGGTCGCGGGGCGTCGATGGACGAGCACCTGATTCCGGGGCATGGCTCACAGCCGTGCGCGGAGTTGTGTCAGCAATTGGCTGCGAGCGAATTCAGCGGCCAGGCTGTCATCGAGATCAACACGCAGAACGCGCGCACCCGGCGGGAGCGGGCGTCGATGCTGGCGCAGGCGCTCGCGTTTGCACGCGAGCACCTGGCACGCTCAGCGGTGGCCGGCAAGTAGCGCAGCTTCGAACTGCGCGCGCACCTTCTCGACGTGTGCGTCGAGGTCTTTGGTCTCCCAGCCTTCGGTCGAGATGGGATCGAGCACCGAGACATAGACCGGGCCTGGATGGGCGACAAGCGAATTGCGCCACATCCGTTCACCCGCGTTGTGAATCACCACGGGCACGATCGGCACACCGGCTTGGATCGCCAAGTGGAATCCACCCTTCTTGAAAGGGCCCAGACGTGGCGTCGGAGAACGGGTGCCCTCCGGAGCTATGACTATCGAGACACCATTCTTCAGCTTGTCGACTGCCGGTTGCAGTGCAGCCTTCGCCTTCGTGGTGTCGGTGCGGTCGATGTAGGCGACGTCGAGCAGTGCACCGACGGGCATGAACCGCGGATCGCTTGCCGCTTCCTTCTTCGCGACGCCGGTCACGTCACGCTTGATCACGGTGCCCAGGACCAACATGTCCAGGGAACTCTGATGGTTGAACATGAACACCGCCGGGCGGTGATCCCACACGTTGTGCTCGCCGTCGATCTCGACGTCGATGCCCAGCAGTGAGAGCGAGATGTCGGGGCCGTACGTGCCGACCAGGTTCGCACCCAGTTGACGGTTCCCGGTGACAATGCCTGCCGACGCACCGAGGGCGGCGGTGGCAGCAAGCGCGCCCATGGCCGTCGCCGTTCGGATCGTGGAGATCGGTGTTGCGCCTCGTTGCGGTTTACGCAGGCTGACCGAAGGCCAGTGATTGCGCAACGCGATCTTGGCCAGACCACGATCGGGATTCAACGCGACAGGTCGCCCGACGGCCTCGAGCATGAAGACGTCTTCGACACCGTTGGAGTACGCAAAGGCGTTCTTCAGATCGGCGCCCATCTTCTCGGCATAGCCTGCAAGGGCATTGGCCTTGGCCGGCCCCCACAGTGCGGGCGAAGACAGTTCGCCGGTGAGCATGCCGTCGACGACTTCGGGCTCGGTGCACAGCACGTCTTCGATGTCGAGATCTTCGGCGACGTACTTGGCCTGGAACGGAGTCGCCGACGTAGCCATCACGATCGTGTGGCCCGCTCGCCGGTGTGCCGCCAGTAGCCCGCGGGCTTCCGGGTAGATCATCGCGGCGATCTCCTGCTTGAACAGCCGTCGGCCCCAGTCGTTCAGTTCCTCGACGGTACGGCCGCCCAAGGCTCGAACGCCGATGTCCATCAGTGCTCCGACGTCAGCACCGCGGAATTGGGTGTCGATCGCGGCACCGGTGGTGCGCAAGAGTTCGCCGACGCTGATATCCAAGCGTCGCAGGCGGTCTCGGTACACAACGCTGGCCGAGTACCCGCTGATCAAGGTGCCGTCGAGGTCGAAGGCGGCGATCGTTCCGGGCCCGGGAGGCGCGGCTTCGATGGCGGAGTGCAGACGCTCGAGTCCGGTCACAGTCCTACTTCCTCGTTCTCGGCGGGCGCTCGGTTTGCTTCTGGAATGGTCACTACTGCTGCGGCGTCGGGTACGGGCATCGCCACCTGATCGAGCCGTGCATGCGCGAGTGCTCGGATATGGCGCAGACGTTCGACCTGGACCTTGATCTCCGCGGCAAACGCCAGGCGCCTGGCCCGGACTCCGTCGTCGTCGACTTCGATCAAGTTGCGGTTGCGCGCCAAATTCAGTGCAGTGGCGAACAACTCACCGGAGACCGATTCGTTGCTGGCGATCTGCTGCCGCAGGCGACGCTGATGTGCGACGTCGATGCAGTTGCTGATGAAGGACTTTTCGTCGAACGACGTCGAAATCGGCGCGAGCACAAGCTGATCGGCGACAACCTGGTAGGCCTCGAGGAACGGTTGCAGCACTCGGTGCGCGAGGTACGGCCGCACCGTCTCGATCATGTGCTCGGTTCGTTTGTCGGCGGCCATGACGGTTTCCCACTCGGGATCGATCAGGGTCAGCTCGGTTCGCATCTCCTGCTCGAACGTGTCCCGGTCGCTGAAGAAGAACTCGAACTTCATCAGGTCGCGGATGCGCTTGGACTCGGCCCAACCGTCTCCGACGGGATCCTCGAACCGCTCTTCGACGGCTGCCTGGAGCACGAGTTCGGTGATGGCGCGCACGACGAGAAAGTGAATTGTGTTGTTGCGGTAAAAGGCAGCAACAAGATGCTGATCCTTGCCGAGGTCGAAGACCTGCTCGCCGCCGCGATCGAAGCGCTCGAGCACACCGGAATCGACGTGTGTCTGCAGCGCCTTCTCGATGACACGCGGATCGGACAGTTCGACGTCGCCGGCGATCGGAAGATTTCGCGCGGTGATGTATCCGAACAGCGGCGTGAGAATCGCGGTGAGTTCACGAACTGTCAACGCCCGGTCTTCGATTCCGAGGAACGCCAACATCGCCAGTGAAGACACGGTCACCGGTGTGACCTCGTTGATGCGGTGACACACCTCGATGCCGGCCTTTTGAATGGCGAGGCGCTGATCGGTTTCCTGGCTGAGTGCGTCCGCGAGTGAGAGCGGCCGGCCGATGGTCACGTGCGCGACGCCGTTGCGTTTTCCCTGGGCGCGTACGTAACCCACCATCCAGCGCAGGCCTTCCGGTGTCTTCTCGGCGCCGAGTGCCTCGGCAGCCATTGCCCCGACCTCGTAGAGCTGGTCGTAGCTCAGCGCGACGGGGACGAGGTACACGTCGGATGCGCCGCTGACCTGAAAGGCCTTGGTCAGGTAGGTCAGGAGACCGAAGCGCGGTGGGCGTAGTTTCCCGGTACGCCCGCGTCCACCTTCGATGTACCACTCCAGATTGAAGCGTTTGGTGAGCAGGTAGCGCATGTACTCGTGCATCGACCACTTGTAGACCTCGTCGTTGCCGATGCTTCGACGAATGAAGACGGTGCCGCTGCGCTTGAGGATCGAGCCCATGGGCCAGAAGCTGATGTTGAGGCCGCCCATGACGTGATTGAGCGGCAAGCCGTTCGCGATCAACGCCGGACGCAGGACGAGGGGATCGAGGTACGAACGGTGACTCGGGAGGAAGACCAGTGAGTGTTCCTTGTTCAGCTCACGGAGTTCCTCGAAGCGGCTCGTGTCCACGTCCAGCTTGTAGGCGCGAGCGAAGTAGCGGCCCAGGCGATCCCACACCGCGATGGCTTGGCGACTCTGGGTGGCAACCATTTCTTCGAGAGCTTCACGGGCGCGGCGGTCGACTTCGGCGACGGCGATGTTCAACCGGTCGGCCAAAGCCATCACCTCGGTGGTGAACCGGCGGGTGTCGGTGATCTCGTCGACCACGAACCGCGACACCTTGTACTGGCCACCCAGAAGGCCCAATTCGGCGCGCTCGAGTGCGAGGGCGGCCTGCCGTCGGATGAACTCGGGTAGTGAACCGCCACCGCTCTTTTCGAGGCGACGCTCGAGATCGCTCAGTGGTGCTGGTTCACCTTCGATGACCTGGCACCGTGAGGGGTCGGTGCGCAGGGTTCTGCGCTGCGCGCCGCGTCCGGGGTGGAGGGGGTCGCGTGGTGCCAGCGCATCGCGCACCCGCACCGCGACATTGTGTTTGGTATGGGTGTCCGGGATCCACACCACGCGAAGCGGCGCGAGCATCGGGTCGTCGGTCCGCGCCGCCAGTTCGGCCAGGGTCTTGTCGGTGATGTTGACGGTGACCGGCCGTGTTTCGGATGCGGTTGCCTTGTCGGCAAGCCACTTTCGCAGCACGCCGGCTTCGGCCTCTGTCATGGTTTCGGTGAGGTACACGCGCGGGTTGGTCGTGTTTTCACTCATGACTCACGCACCTTCCGTTGGAACTCCGAGGGCCACGATCTCGTCCAGGCTCTCCTGCAGGCACTGCATCAGCAAGGCGGGTTTCGTGATCGCAGCGGTGTCGAGATTGATTCCGATACAGCACACCCCGACGTGGGAGACCAGTGTCGCCATCGCCGCGCAACCGGGCGCCGGGCCGAACGGGAACATCCGCTCGATCTTCGCTCCGGCGAGATAGACCGGTACCGGGACGCCGGCGACGTTGCTCGCCTGCAGGTCCAGTCCTGTCGACTGGGACAGATACCAGTTCGCGAGTAGATAGTTCGGCAGGCGAGCGAGGATCGGGGCGGCGACGTCGATAGCGTCCAACGCCGGTTCCTCACGCAGACTCAGAACGATCTCTCGCACCTGCCTGATGCGTTTGGCCGGATCCGTTTCGGCGACCGGGCCGTTGAAGCGAACGGCTGCAAACCGGTTGCCGCCGTTGGCATCCGCGCCCGTGCGCATGCTGATCGGCATACCCATCGGAATGCTCTCGACGGATTGTCCGAAGGCTTCGTGGTAGCGATGGAAGCCGCCGAGCAATGCGGCGACGTAAGCGTCGTTGAGTGAGCCGCCGGCAGCTTTTGCTCCGGCCTTGAGCTCGGGAACACCCACTTCGAGAGTTCCGAACCACCGTCCGAGACCACGATCGTGGAGCAGAGGGGAACCGGAACGAGCTGGGGGAGTGACGATCTTGCGGAGTGAATTGGCGTAACCGAGGACCTCGGAAGCCGTCGTGATCGGACTCGAGATCGCCGTGGTCGCAACATTGGTGGCACCGCGGACCAGCTTGGCGATACGCGAGGGCGCACGCCGGATCTCGCTGACGACCTCCTCGCCGAAGGCGCCCACCGATGACAGATGCTCAGGAGCAGGCGGTGTGCGGTCGGGCTTGTTCGGAGTGGGGTCCGGGCGTCTGCTGTGCAGGAGCGTCATCATCTGGATGCCGCCCATGCCGTCGGTGATGGAGTGGTGAGTCTTGACCACGAACACGGCGCGACCGTCGTCGAGACCTTCGATGAGCAGCGCGCTCCACGGCGGTCGAGCCTTGTCGAAAGGTTCCGTCGCAAGGTGACGACACATGCGCAGTGCGTGATCGAAGTCCGCCGGTGCAGGTAAGCGGACGCGTCGTAGGTGGTAGCCGATGTCGAACTCGGGATCGACGGACCACACCGGATTGCCCAGCTGCATTGCCGGTTCCACTGCTCGCATACGAATACGCGGAACCACGTGCGATGCCCACTCCACTGCGTCGAGAAGTCGATCCCAGTCCGGGGCACGATCGAGTACCTCTACCGCAACGATCGGTGAGCGCAGTTGCGGCTGCGCCTCTTCCATCCGCCACATTCCAGTCTCGAAGTCGGACATCGTGCGGTTCGCCCCCCAGGCGACCGCGGAAAGGTCGACGTCGACCGCGCTAGGAGGAACAAATGGATTGCTGTTGGCCATACGTCAAGAACTCCCTCGGTCTGCGGATCCACCCCGCGCATCTCTGCTTCTAAGTGTGGACCCGCGACCGTGGGCGCGTCCCGGTTTCGGTGTCAGCCGACAGGTGTGACGTTCGTCAGTTAAGGGCTAATCGGACATGCCGGGAAGTTCAGTGCTCAAGAAGTGACGCCGACGGCTTTCAGGGCTATCTCGCGGTAGAGGACACTGACTTCGCGCGGAGTCTGCGGTCCGTCGAGTCGATACCAGAGGACGACGGACTGACACATTCCCAGTAGTGCACGGCCCGTTCCGGTGATGTCCGGGACCGTGAACTCACCGCTCTCGACGCCTGCCGTCAGTACGTCGACGAGTAGGTTCTCGAGCTTCTTTCGCTTGGCGGCGTAGCTCTTTCGTTCCGCGTCCTCGAGGTACCGCAGTTCGGAATCGAGGAAGGCTATGTCGGCGCGACTGGTCATGTGCAGAACACACGCCTCGACGAGATTGCCGAACTGTGCCGTCGGCGACGGTCCGGCAGCGTCGACCGCAGTGCTCGCGCGTGCGGTGACGTTCTCGATGCCCGGTTCCATCAGCGCGACGAGGATGCCCTGTTTGTTGCCGTGGTGGTAATACAGCGTCGGCACGGTGACACCGGCACGTTTTGCGATGTCACGAACCGACGCTCCGTGGTAACCGAGTTCGTGGAACACCTCGAGTGCGGCGGTGAGCAGGGGAGTCAGCGTCAGTGGTTCCACGATGCGCCACTGTTCGTCGGGCTGAGCCTCCGACTGCAAATCCGTCATTCCGCCTGTTCGCTCCGTTCGGAAATTTCTGGTGGTGTGCGCAAAGAAGGTTCAACCCTAGCGCAAGGTGTGTCCTCCTTACCGATGCTCGGCCACCATTGGATAGCATCACTATCCAGTAATGGGTCGAGCGAGTTGGACGGAGGAGCGGTGAAGGTTTCCGAACTGGCCGCACGGTCCGGCGTTGCACTGGCCACTATCAAGTACTACCTCCGTGAAGGTCTGCTGATGCCTGGTGAGCCGACCAGCGCAACGGGAGCGAGGTACGGCGAACAGCACGTCCGGCGACTCGCGTTGATCAGGGCCCTGGCCGGGGCGGGACTCGCGATTCCACGGATTCGCGCGGTGCTCGAACTGGTGGACAGTGACGAGCGATCCGAATTCGAGACTTTCGGCCGCGCAATCGCGCAACTACCCCCGTACGTCGAACCTGAACCGGATCCAGAGTTCCCCAGAGCTCGCAAGGTTCTGGAGTTTCTCGGTCAGGTCTTCGAGCCGAGGTACGTGGCGGTCGCGCACCTCGAGCGGGCACTGATCGGCCTCGAGGATGCAGGACTGAGTCTCTCGGACGAGCGCCTGCGCGCCTACGGCGACCACATCCGAGGGATTGCCGAAGTGGAAATCGAGCTGATGCCTACCAGTTCGACCGAGGACGGCATTCGCTATGCGGTCCTCGGAACCGCCATGTACGAACCCGTCCTGACAGCTTTGCGACGCCTGGCGCACCAAGATTTGGCCGCACGACATTTCCCGCAACACCGAGAAAGCACCGAACAGGAAAATCGATGAGCACCAGTCCCTTTCAAGATCTCAATCGCCTCACCTCGCTCGGCGACGGGCGATACACCGCAACGATCGATTCGATCTGGACCATCGGGCCGAAAGTGCACGGCGGCTCCATGATGGCTGTGTGCGCCGCTGCCGCGCGTCGATGTCTGCGAGACGGCGCAGGTGAGAACGACTCGCTTCTGAAGATGCAGCCACTCGCGGTGAGCGCCAACTATCTGTCGGCCCCAGATCCGGGTGAAGTCGAACTGGAGGTGATCGTCCGAAAGCAGGGACGCCAGGTCGCGTTGTTCGACGTCGAGTTGAGCCAGGCGGGCCGCAGCGCTGTTCGCGCGGCGGTCACGCTCGGATTCCCCGATGACGGCGACCCCACCTTCGTCACGGCCTCGTCGATCGACGACATGTCACCGGAACCGCCGGAGAGTGCGGTGGCAGTCATCGGCGATCACCCGATGGCGCAGGTCGTGCATGTCGGTCAGGGTTGCGACATGCGAATCGACACCACCTCGGCGCACTTCCTGACCGGCAGCCAAGGCGAGGCCGAGGTCAGGATGTGGGTCCGTCCTCGACCCGAGGACGAAAACGACCTCGACACCGCTGTGCTGTTCGCGATCATGGCGGGTGACATCAGCGCGCCGGTGACGATGAACCGCGGCCTGTTCGGGTGGGCGCCGACCGTGCAGTTGACGACGTACCTGCGCCGACTGCCGACGCCGGGATGGCTTCGCGTGCGGGCGAGCTCGGATGTTCTGGGCAGCACGTGGTTCGAAGAGGATCATGCTGTTCTCGATTCGACGGGCGCAGTCGTCGTCCAGAGTCGTCAATTGGCGATGATGCCCCGCTAGGGTCGATCGCTGCGGTCGTGGCAGGCTGTTCGCCATGACAAGAATTGCGATTATCGGTGGCGGCAAGATCGGCGAGGCGCTGATCTCCGGGCTGTTGCAGGCCGGCCACGCCATCAAGGATCTGGTCGTCGCCGAGCAATATCAGCCTCGCGCAGACGAATTGATCGCCGAATACTCCATCCGCGTCAGCACGGTCGCCGATGCCGCCGAGGGTGCGGACGTCATCGTCATCGCGGTGAAGCCGAACGACGTCGAGTCAGCGCTCACGGCGTTGACGAAGGTCGATCTGGACGGCGACCTCGAACAATTGATCGTTTCCCTTGCTGCGGGAATCCCCACGGGATTCTTCGAAACGCGTCTGCCCGCAGGGTTCCCGGTCATCCGCGTCATGCCGAACACTCCCATGTTGGTCGGGGAGGGCGTGAGCGTGCTCTCGCCTGGACGGCACGTCAAGGCCGAGCATCTCGAGCTCGTACGCGGCATTCTCGGCAGCGTCGGCAAGGTGGTCACGGTTCCCGAATCGCAGATCGACGCGGTCACTGCTGTCTCCGGTTCCGGCCCGGCCTACTTCTTTCTGGTCGCCGAAGCGATGATCGACGCGGGAGTCGGTCTCGGCCTGACGCGCCCGGTCGCTACCGAATTGGTGGTGCAGACGATGGTCGGTTCCGCAGCGATGCTCGATCGCACCGGCGACAGCGCGACGGATCTTCGCGCCGCGGTGACGTCACCGGGCGGAACGACGGCTGCGGCACTGCGTCAGCTCGAAGCGGGCGGCCTGCGGACGGCGTTCTTCGATGCCTTGGATGCCGCCAAGTCGCGCTCGGCCGCGATGGGTGCAGCTGCGGATTAGTCGTCCGTTTAGCCACACCCGTCGCTTTAACCCCACCAGTACAGCTAAGCTCGACTTAGTACGTACGTGTCTGTTCCGCCGGAGGGGAAGCCGGCGGCGCGAGTCGTGCTGGAGGTATGTGGATTAATGGTGTCTGCAAACAAGCCGTCCATGGGTTCGTCCCACGACGGAAAGCCGGCAGTGGCCGGCACGCAATTCCTCACTGTTGCTGAGGTAGCAACTTTGATGAGGGTGTCGAAAATGACTGTGTACCGGTTGGTACACAGTGGCGAATTGCCTGCTGTACGAGTGGGCCGTTCGTTCCGTGTACATGCGAAGGCAGTACACGATTACCTCGAAACCTCGTACTTCGATGCCGGCTGACCAGCCGGTTCGAAGAGGATGACCTCGGCGTGAGCCGAGTCGCGGGCACAGCGGTTGCTGTGCCGGAGGCTCGGTTTATGCCGAGTGACTCCACACCGGTACGATGAGTCACTGTCGTACCAGCAAGCTGGTGTCGTAAGGCGCTGAGCTAGTTAAAACGAGGGCCAGGCGCCAATTGCTTGGCGCAGGCGTACGTGACCGGCGTGCGCAGGAACGCTAGAGAAGAACGTGAGGGACACCCGCTATGGGTTCAGTGATCAAGAAGCGTCGCAAGCGCATGTCGAAGAAGAAGCACCGCAAGCTGCTTCGTCGTACCCGAGTACAGCGCAGGAAACTCGGTAAATAAGCAGTACCTGTTGATGCCCGCCACCCCTTCCGGGG
>NZ_CAURKP010000064.1:0-28082 GCF_963525155.1 uncultured Rhodococcus sp. | reverse complement strand
GGTACTGGCTACTCGACGATCCGAACGCCCGCACCGAGTTCTTCGGAGCGAGCTGCGGATACTGCACTGACACCCGGCAGTTCTCCGACTTCGACCGCAACGATCTGGCCCTGCAGATCCCCGGCTGACCGGTAGGTGAGCTGCATACGATCCGTGACGCCCGTCGAATCGGGCCTGGTCAGTGCCGGTAGAGGGCAACGTCCGGGGCGGGATGGTGCAACCTGCACACGCCGCTATGATAGCCGTCACAGGGGGATGGAACTGGGCGCCGGGTACACCCTCCTGATAGGGGATCGAACGAGCATGACAGCGCAGGATCTGGGCACGCGTATGGAACGCGCTCTCAAGCGCGTCCGGGTCGCAACAGGGGCCTCACTGGCATTCGGTGGGCCCGTCAACAGGGCTGGAAACCTCCTCATCGAGCGCTTCGACGGCCCGACCCTCGGAGCACTCCCCGGATTGACCCTGGATCCCAGTGAGGGACTCGGCGGCAAGGTAGCCGTCATGCGTCGGCCTATCGCCGTGAACGACTATTTCGACACCCAGGTGATCACGCACCGATACGACAAGGTCATCCGCGCGGAGCGTCTCAAGGCGCTCGTCGCGACGCCGATCATTGTCGGGCGTCAGACGGTAGGTGTCATCTACGGCGCGTTTCGCACTTCCGAGATCGTGGGAGGTCGCATCGAGGACACCGTCGTGCAGGAAGCGCGTGCGCTGGAGCAAGAATTAGCTGTCAGTGCGGTGACTTCGACTGACGACGTGTTGTCCGAAGCGGCGGCCGTGAATGCGCGTTTGCGTGAGCAGGTGCGATCGGTCTATGCGGAATTACGGCTCCTCGCCGGCAGTGTCGCTGATGCCGATGTGCGTGCGGCACTCGCCAAGGCCGCCGCGCGGCTGGTCGACGAGGGGGAACGCTCCGAGGAAAGCGTCTCCGGCGCTTCGCTGACCAAACGTGAAATCGACGTCCTGACGGTGGCCGGCGCAGGGATGACGAACAACCAGATTGCCGGTGTGTTGGGTCTGGCTCTCTTCACGGTCAAGAGTTACATGAAGTCCGCTATGCACAAGCTCGGCGCGAGCACTCGGTTGGAGGCTGTTGTCCTTGCTCGTCGAGGCGGCATGATCGCCTGACCGTCATGGCTCATTGCCGTGACCGGTGACGTCGGCAATTCGTACCCTCCGAAGAAGGGGCCGAGGGAACCTGGAATCGATACCCTCTTCGGAGGGTGGTGACAGTGCCGAACGCGGGCAAAACTATCCGTCTTTGTCGGATCTCCCGGGCCTCATCGTCTCTCCCGGGCCTCATCGTCGGTCCAAGACCTGGAGTGCGCATGATCATCCCGCTGACCATCAGTGATTTCCTCGACCGAGCGGTCACTGTCTATCCCGATCGGGTCGCCGTCGTCGACGAGCCGGATCAGCCGGCGCAGTCGTGGGGCGAGATCACGTTCGCCGACCTCGGAGACCTCGCTCGACGGCAAGCGGCGACGCTCGACGAGTTGGGCGTCCCGGTCGGTGGTCGTGTTGCCATCGTGTCGCACAACGCGGCCCGATTCCTCGCCTCGTTCTACGGCGTCGCCGGGTGGGGCCGGGTGCTGGTGCCCATCAACTTCAGACTCAGCGTTCCGGAGATCCAGTACATCGTGGAGCACTCGGGAGCCGAGGTCTTGTTGGTCGACCCGGAACTCGAACACCTGGTCGCCGAGGTGCCGTGCAAGCGCACGTTCGTCCTCGGCCGAGACGACAATCGGATCTGGGGGCCGAACGCAGATCCGAAGCCGTGGGTCGCGGACGCGGCTACGAAGGAGAACGCGACCGCCACGATCAACTACACCTCCGGAACCACCGCCCGTCCTAAAGGCGTGCAGCTAACGCACCGCAGCAACTGGATCAACGCGGTCGTGTTCGGTTGGCAGGCAACCGTTACCGATCGAGACGTGTACCTGCACACGCTGCCCACCTTCCATGCCAACGGCTGGGGACATCCCTTCGTCACGACGGCAATCGGCGCAAAGAGCGTCGTCCTACGCAAAGTTGACGGTGCGGAGATCCTGCGCCGCATCGAAGAGCACGGTGTCACGTATCTGTGTGCTGCGCCGGCCGTCGTGTCGGCGATCCTGGACGCCGCCAAGACGTGGGAGGGAGAGATTCCAGGGCGCGACCGGGTGCGCATCATCGTCGCGGGCGCCCCGCCCCCGACCCGAACGATCGAGCGGATCAGGGTCGATCTTGGTTGGGAGTTCATTCAGATCTACGGTCTCACCGAGACGTCGCCACTGCTCACGATGTCGCGTATGCGTGCCGAGTGGGACGACCTGCCGGTGCCCGAGCAGGCCCGACTGCTCGGCCGCGCGGGCGCCCCGGCAATCGGCGTGCAGATCAAGGTCGACGACACCGGTGAGGTACTCGCACGGTCCAACCACATCCTCGCGTCGTACTGGGAGAATCCGGAGGCAACAGCGAGTGCGCTGGAGGACGACTGGTTCCACACCGGAGACGGCGGAACCTTCGATGACGGCTACGTCACGATCGCCGACCGGAAGAAGGACGTCATCATCACCGGTGGCGAGAACGTGACTTCGATCGAGGTCGAGGACGCGCTCATGTCGCATCCGGCGGTCAGGGAGGTCGCAGTCATCGGTATCCCGGACGAGAAGTGGGGTGAATTGGTAACTGCGCTCGTCGTGCTCGACGAGAGCGTGGAACCGATCGACGAAGCAGCACTCATCGCCCACTGCAGGACACGACTTGCCGGCTACAAGTGCCCGAAGCGCGTCGAGTTCCGCTCGGAATTGGCGCGCACTGCTACCGGAAAGATCCAGAAGTTCAAGCTTCGCCAGGAGTTCTGGCAAGGGCGGGATCGTCAGGTCAACTGACTCGAAGAATGTTGCGGCGGTTGTTATCTGGTGTGGATCTGAACATCAGATGACGACGTAGCCGTACATTCGTTCGTTCTGAGCCACAGCTCTGGTCGCTAGTTCGGCGAAGGCGGTCAGGAACGGCACCGATTCCTCCGACGGTTCACTGGTCTCGTCAATCGCCCAGGCGGCCGCAGCGGCCGCGACGCCTTCAGCGTTCAATTCCGCTAGTGCTTCACGCAATTCGTCGGTAACCGTGAGCACGAGGGTGTCGCCGTCGTCGCTCATTGCGACGAGTTTCCCGCAGCGTGGACCTTTTGCGATCTCGTCGTAGGGGCGAGCGGTGAGGGCTGCTTCCAGTCGGCCGAGCGCGACAACTGGATCGACGCCTTTCGCCTGCAGAACTGGAGTCCCACTCGCAGCCAACTGGATCCGCGGGCGAGAAGCTGCGTTCGCCTCAATCACCTCTGGTTCCAAGTCGACGAGTCCCTCGAGGGCAGAGGTGGCATGCTCATCCGTGCGCGCGGTGAAGTAGTCGGTGATCGCAGACATGGCGCGATCATCTCACACACGATGCATCCCAATGCCCCGGAGTCCTTCCGCGACTTACTGATCGCCGTCAGGAGGGACAGGTGTGTGCTTCCTCGATCGCTTTCGCGAAAGCGCGAAGTCGTGGGCTTTCGAGATCGGTACGCCACACGAGACCCAAAGCAGATTCGGGTAATCCGTTGATCGGTACGAATGTGATGTCCGAGCGCTGGCTGTATGTAGCGGTTGCTGCGCAGAGGATGAGGCCGACCTGACTGAATGCGACCTGCGACAGGCCTTCCTGAACGGTGCTCGCCCCACCCTGCGTGGGAATCGTGGCTCCGCCCGGCGTCGTGCTCGGGGAATTCACACGCTGCCAATAGTCGGGGGCGGGGCCGGTGATGGGTACCAGGCAGATCTGCGCCAACTGCTCGGCGTCGATCACGCCCAGTTCGCTGAACGGGTGATGGACTGAGACGGCCAGCGTCTGGGGCTGTCGAGAAAAGACGAGCCCGGTTGTCAGTTCCGGCTCATCTACGGGGAGAAGGGCCACTGCCGCATCGATTCGCCCGGCGAGTACATCACTGAACGGATCACCCAGGGGTAATTCTTTGATGGTCACGCATGTTTGCGGATGTTGTATCTCGAAACGAGAGACAGCAGCCGCGATCGAATCGTAAATTGCTCCTTGGAAACCCACCCGAAACGGCGTCGGCGTGTTGCGTGCTCTCGATTGAGCGTCCTCGATTACTCCGACGAGCGCCCGATGGGCGGGAGCCAACGACGCAAGAAATTCGGCGCCGAATTCAGTCAGGTGAACGCGGCGACTGGTCCGCGCTACCAGGCTTGTGCCGATACGACGCTCCAATGCGCTGATCAGCTGACTCACTCGGCTCTGGGAGATGAACAGCCGCTCGCCGGTGCGACCGAAGTGCAGTTCTTCAGCGAGAACGAGGAAGCACTCGATCTCACGCATCGGAGGCTCCGACATTTTCACTCCGACCCTGGACTCATTCGACCACTCCATCATGGCTCATCGATGAATTGAGCTAATGGTTGGATGAGCGATTCGCCGTTGATCCATCGGCGTGCGGGAGCTTCTCTGGTTACATGCCCCACTCCGCATCTGCACAGAACAGCCCTGCGTCCACGTCCTCAACCCACGCACACACCATTGAGAACCACTGGGCTGCGGTCGCGCTGATCGCAGCGTCCACCTTCATCGTTGTCGCGGCAGAGATGATGCCGGTCGGGCTACTCACCCCGATCGGTGCTGACCTGGTGGAAAGCGAAGGGACCATCGGGCTCTCACTGGCCATTACCGGATTGGTGGCAGCGGCCACTGCCCCGTTCGTGCCCATCGTGACCCGGCGCTTCGATCGTCGGTCGACGCTCATCGTCTTGATGCTGTTAGTCGCAGCGGCGAACGCCCTCACGGCCCTTGCTCCGAGCTTCGTTGTCCTCGCTGTGGCTCGCGTCCTTCTAGGCGTGAGCATGGGCGGAGTCTGGGCACTCGCCGCAAGCCTGGCTCCCAGGTTGGTGGAGACCAGATCCGTCGGGTTGGCGACCACGATCATCTTCAGCGGAATCGCTGTTGCCTCAGTTCTCGGTGTCCCTGCTGGGACGTATATCGGGGCAGTCGCCGGATGGAGCGTGGCGTTCTGGACTCTCAGCTGCGCCGCGACGCTGATCGCGATCGCCATGATCGCTGTCCTACCCACGATGCCAGCTGATCGGGCCTTGTCGCTCGGGAGTCTCGTGGCGGCCTTTCGGAACCCAGGAGTCCGGGTCGGATTTGCGATTACTGCGCTCATCGTCACCGCTCATTTCGCGGCGTACACCTATGTGCGTCCGGGGCTGGAGTTCTTCGCAGGGTTGAGCCCTGCACAGATCGGCACGATGCTCTTGATCTACGGGGCTCTGGGCGTCGTCGGCAACTTCATTGCCGGGCCATCTGCAGCCAAGTCTCCGAAGACTGTGGTCGTCATCCTCAGCGCGGGAGTAGCGGTCACACTCGCCCTGTTTCCGATCTCGGCTACCACCTTGATCACAGCTGCTCTGCTCATGGCGGCTTGGGGCCTCTTCTACGGTGGTGTATCGGTGAGTACTCAAACATGGATCGCACAAGCAGCTCCCGTTCACCGCGAGGCCGCTTCTGCTCTGTGGGTTGCAGTCTTCAATGCAAGCATCGCGCTCGGTGCGTTTTCGGGCGGACGCATTCACGACCACTCCGGTTCCGAAACGGTCTTCTGGACAGCCGCGGGAATCGCAACTCTGGCAATGCTGCTCGCGACATTCCGCAGTCCCGTCGTGGCAGAGCGCGAACTGACAACCTAGTCGCCTACACAAACCTTCATAGAGGCAGGACAACAGATATGCACCAGACACCCGCTTCGGCATTCATGGATGTGGCCGAGTTGCTCGAACGCTACCGGGACAAATCGCTTTCTCCGGTGGAAGTGCTCGAGTCCACCATCGAACGTATCGAGGCGCTCAACCCAACCTTGAACGCAGTGGGACACACTTTCTTCGCTACTGCACGAGCACAAGCGAAGTCAGCGGAACGCCACTACGCCCGCGGCTCGGATGTCAGCCTTCCGCTCGCCGGTGTTCCCGTTGTGGTGAAAGAGGATGAAGCGGTACAAGGCCAACCTTGGACTCAAGGGTCCAAGGTCTATGAGGATGTGATCGCCACTCACACTTCGACTTTCGTGCAGAGAATCATCGATGCCGGTGCAATCGTCCACGCGCGATCGACGGCGCCCGAATTCTCCTCGGCCGCGTTCACACAGTCCGAGTTGTGGGGCGTCACTCGCAATCCGTGGAACACGAAATACTCCTCCGGCGGGTCTTCCGGTGGATCGGCAGTCGCACTTGCCACGGGGATGACGCACTTGGCTACCGGTTCCGATGTTGCAGGATCGATCCGAACTCCGTCGTCGTTCAACGGAATTGTCGGGTTCAAGCCACCGCATGGCCGTGTCCCCGTTGATCCGCCCTTCAATCTCGATCGCTACTGCCACTGCGGTCCGATGGCGCGCACCGTAAGTGATTGCCTCACAATGCAGTCGGTCATCGCGGGACCGACCTCCACTGACATTGCCTCGAGTGTACCGGCATCGCAGTTACCTACCTTCGCAACGCGTTCGTGCGCGGGAATGCGTATTGCCGTGATTCCCGCATTAGGTGACTGGCCGGTTGATTCGGACATCGCCGAGAACACGGCGAAGTTGGTGGACACCCTCACCGCTCTGGGCGCACGCGCGGAGATCATCGAAGTCGACCTGTCCCGCACTGCCGTCATGCGCGCGGCCGCCATTCACTACGACCACGTGTTCGGTGCTTCGATCTCTGCCGAAGTGTCCGCGCACCCCGGCAAGGTCACGGAGTACGCGAAGGAATTCGCCCGGTGGGCACGCCGCACCCGTGGTGACGCGACTTTCCTCGACGGACTCGCGATCGAAGCCGAACTGTATTCATCGGTCGGATCCCTTTTCGATACCTATGACGCGTTGATCACTCCGGCAGTGGCGACGGACGGCTTTCTTGCCGGCGACGACTACGTCGAACACGGAATCAATGTGGCTGGAACAGAATTGGAGTTCTACCTCGAGGCTGTGCCGGCCATCACCTTCAACATCCTGAGTAGCTGCCCGGTGCTGACAATCCCCACCGGTTTCGCTCGGAACGGAATCCCCACGGGCACACAGATAGTTACGCGACCGTACGACGACCAGACGGCCTTCGCGATTGGGCTCGCCCTCGAGAAGGTCCTGCCGTATCCCGGCAATCACCCGGACTGCCATGCGGCCCCGCAGGTATTGTTCGGCGTTTGAAGCTAGCTCTGGTGGAGGGTTGACCAGAATGTAGTTAGGTGCCATATTAGTTGCATGGCAGTGGACGGAACCGATCACGACTCACCCACGTTGGATCAGGCGCGGCGGCAGTTGGAGCACTACGGCCTCGGGTCCGATCCGCAGGCTGTGCTGGTTGCGGTGCGGCTGATCTCGGCGGGCGCGCGGCTCGGTCGAGCAACCGAGGTTCACTTCGCGAGGTATGGACTGTCGACCGGCCGTTACCGATTGCTTGCGGATCTGGAAGACCACGGCGGGGAGAAATCTCCCTCGCGACTGGCCGCTGATCTCGGCGTCTCGCGAGCCACGGTCACCGGCCTGGTCGACGGCCTCGAGCAGGAGGGTTTGGTCGCTCGGCGTCCGTCCGCGGAGGACGGGCGTGGTGCGGTGGTCGTCCTGACTGCTCGCGGCGCTCAGCGTTTACGTGACATGGCGCCCGAACACTTTGCTCGTCTCGAGGAAATGGTCGACGAGCTCACTGTCGACGAGCGTGCGGTTTTTCTGGATCTGCTCTCGCGGGTCGTTCGCGGTATCGGTGCGCTGACTGCGGAGTAGTCGGCTGGGATTCCAGGCATTCGTGTAGCGATTCGAATCGTCGTCAATTCTCGACAAAGGCTTCTCCCTCCATGCCCGAATAGTTAGCCACCTAATTATAAACGGAAAGTTGGTCTCCTTCATGTCCGGACTCACCCCACCGATCCGTCGCGAAAACAAAAGGGAGATAACCGATTCCAATCGATTCGACTCGGTTGCCGATCGTCGCGGCGCACGACCTTTCATCCTGTGGAGAGAGGTGCTGGTCGCCTACCTTGCCCCTGCGCTGATGGCGGGTGCGGGCGGAGTCGCATCCGGCCAATCGGGCCTCACGATGGCGGCATTTACGTCCATTGCGGGCACGTCGGCAGTGGTGGCGTTGCTGATCGGCTCCTGGCTGCAGCGTCGCGGGAGGTCACGGCCGTGGACCACGGCCCTGCCTCGCATCATGGTGGCGGCAATTCTTGCCGTCGGAGCCGCTGTGATTGCTGGTCTCGTCGGGTGGTTCGCCTCCCGTTGGCTACCAGCTCACACGAGCGTGGTCGACACTGCTTGGCTTGCTCGCCTGCAACTCGATCTACCGATATCTGCCGCTGTCGCTGCCGTCATCGTCAGCTGGCGATGGCGCCGTCAGAATCCCTGACAGACAACACATGTCAACGATCCCCGGCTTCCCGGGGAAGACCGAAAGGAACACGATGATCGTCATCATGGGAGCGTCCGGAACCACAGGCGGCGCGTTGCTACACAGTCTCGCATCCTCGGGTGTGCCGAGCCGAGCGCTGTCCCGCGACCCGGACAGGCTGAGCGCCCACCTCGGCGACTTGGCCGACGGTTTGGTCGAAGTAGTGCCGGCCGATGCCGCAGACCCAACTTCGCTACGGACGGCTTTCAAAGGGGCCGAACAGCTTTTCCTCGCCATGGCCAACGGACTCGAACAGGTCGAACTCGAAACGCGTGTGTTCGACATAGCCGCCGAGAGCGGCGTCGAACACATCGTCAAGATCTCCGACCCCGCCGCCGCGGCCGACTCCCCCATCGCTCTCTCCCGCGGCCACCACGCTGTCGGTGAACACCTGCGCGCATCCGGGATCCGCCACACTCTGCTCCGCCCTTATGCGTTCATGCAGAATCTGTTGCTCCTGGCTCCGGCGGTGGCTGCGCAGGGGGTGATTCTGGGCGCGATGCGGGACGCGCCGTGCAACTGGATCGACTGCCGAGACATCGGTGACGTCGCCGCGGCCGTGCTCACACGCGCCGACCTCGCCGGCGGTACCTACGTCCTGACGGGCAGCGAGGCAGTCGGCTACGGCGGCATCGCCGATTCTCTGACCCGCATGCTCGATCGCCCCGTCCAATATATCGACCTGCCACCGCACGAACTGCGGCAAAACCTCGTCGATCATGCCCACATGCCTCCGTGGCTGGCCGAGCACATTCTGGAGATCCAGCAACTTGCCGTCTCGCGCCCGGAGTCACCCACCGACACGGTGGCACGTGTCCTGGGGCGTGAGCCACGAAGCCTGGATGCGTTCCTGCGTGAGCATCTGGACCGTTTCCGCTGATTCACGCTGCGAGAGCAGTGCCGCCAGAAGTCACGCGGTTGATCAACGAGCCCACCGAATCCTGATCGGACCTCGTACGGATTCCGGGTCGACGACTTCGCCGCCCTGGGTGATCTGTACTTCGCCGTCGGCCACCATGCGGCGGGCAGCCTCTCGGACGGGTTCCATCAGCGGCCGCCAATCGTCGGGTGCCGCTGCGCGGGCCACGTCGGAGGGGCAGATGCTCGACTCGGCTGATCGGGCACTGAGTAGCTCGCGGATCTTCGCCGTCAGTTCTTTCTCTTTCACCATGTGACCTCAGTTTTTCGGTCGAGACCGTAGGCCTTCAACAGAGTATGCACCTTCGGTTCGGCGAGTTGTGGTGAAGGAATAGTGCACATCGATAATCATTGACGGCGTGGATAATTCGAGTGCAACGCGCCGCGACGTAGTCCGAGATTCGTATTCGGCCAGATCCCAGGAGTACACGGACCTCTTCGGCTCGATGGATTCGACGCACGTATCTGATCGGGCCCTGGTGACCAGCTGGGCTGCCACTTTGACCGGCCCCGTGCTCGACGCCGGGTGCGGGCCGGGGCAGTGGACAGACTTCCTGGCCCAGGCCGGGCTGGCTGTGAGCGGGATCGATCTCGTGCCCGAGTTCGTCGAACGAGCACGCAACCAATACCCGGATCTTTCCTTCGAGGTCGGGGGCTTCGAGGCGTTGGACGCGAAAACGAATTCACTGGGCGGCGTGCTGTCCTGGTACTCGCTCATTCACCATCACCCGCAAGATATCGAGGCACCGCTCGCTGAATTCGCGCGCGTGATCCGCCCAGGTGGTGGGTTGCTGGTGGGCTTCTTCGAAGGCACAACGGTAGAGCCTTTTGATCATGCCGCGACGACTGGTTATCGATGGCCGGTGACCGAACTTGCCGAGGTGCTGGTCACAGCGGGCTTCGACGTGATCGAGACCCATACCCGGACGGGGAGCGGCTACAGGCCGCACGGCGCAATCACTGCCAGCCGGCGCGGCGTCGAATAGCGGATCGAGACAGCCGATCGAGACAGGGCGAGCAATTCTCTTTCATTCATTTCGTGTGAGTGGTGTGCTGGATGAGTCACTCCCCGGCTTTTTCAGCACCGGATCATCCACAGTTGAAAGAAGGCGCCATGACCACGATCCATCTTCACAAGACGACCACTGCGACGCCCGAACAGGTCCTTGCCGGCCTGACCGACTTCGGCCCGGGCCGTGAGGAAATCTTCGGCCGCAGTGCGGACAGCTACCTGAAAGTGCACCAACAAGGACCCCACGATGCTGATGTCACCGAGGGCTCCAGTGGTATCTGGGAGCGTCTGCACTACGACTGGACCGACCCGCACCGCGTCGTGATGACAACCACCGACTCCAACCTGTGGGGCGGGGCGTCGAGCCATACCTACACGCTGACCCGGCAGCCAACGGGTCTGACCGATGTCGACGCCGTCGTGGTCCGGGACGGCAAGAACCTCAAGGGAAAGCTCCTGGCGTCGGTACTCGGACTCGTCGGCACCCAAGTGCTGGGAAAGTCGTTCACGAAGTCCATCGATGCCATCGAAGCTCGCAACGGTGGCGCGAGCGGCGGCAACACACAGTGACAAGAACCTGACGGACTTGTCAGAGCGCTTCGAGGGCTTCCGTCATCTTCTTCACCGTCTCTGGTGCCACTTTGGCTTCGAATCCCGCCTTCAGGAGAGGCGACGCAATCTTGGCGGCACCGTTGAACTCGACGTTCGCGTGATATTCGATCTCGGTCGAGTTCGGACTCACTGAAGTCAAGGTGATGTCGTCGGTACTGGTGGCAGTCTTGTTCTTTCCTTCGAGAACAACGTGATTCAGCTCGTCGGTCACCAGCGTGTACGTCAGTTCCGTGGTGACGCCGAACAGCTTGGACACGTTGTGCCACTGGGTTCCGACGCCGACAGGGCCGTCGGAGATCTGCGTGCAGCTCTCGGTGCCCGGATCCCATGTCGGCGCATTGGCGAAGTCGCGGAGAAACGCCGCAGCCTTTTCGATCGGTACCTCGGCGGTGAATTTGCGGGTGACGTCAACCATGCGGTGGGCCTTTCGGTTCATTTTTCGGCGGCAGTGCCGCGGTGAGAGTTCGTTCCGACGTCCGGGCTACCCAAACTCGACAAACGGTAACCACCTTCAGAAGACTGCGCGGTCCAGTGGACGCGGAAGCGGATCGAGTGCGCCGGTCTCGCGCAGGCGCTCGTACGCCCGAACGACCCCATCGACGGCCCCGATCTGTAGCAACACGCCGCCCGGTAACGCGGCAACGCCTGCTGCGAGGTCACCCGGGATCGCGTCAGCGCGAGCGGACGAGAGGTAGCCGACTCGTCCGATCACGGGATCACCGACGCGATAGTCGGACTCGTCTTCGAGAGCGTCGAGGATGTTGTCGTCGGTGACGTCTCCGAAGTCCGGTTCCCACTCCGCGGCGAGCATCCGAAGTAGTTCTGTCTCAGGAACTTCGGCGGTGTCCGGCGCGCTGACGGCAAGAATCATCGACTGAAGGACGATTTCAGGTTCGCCGCCCGCCAACCCGGAGAGTTCGAGCCCCCATTCGGGCCCTCCACTGGATGCGAGCCTCAATCCGATTCCCAGACGATCCGACCAGTCTTTGGCGGCCTGCGCGTTCTCGAGGACCTGCGCCAACTGGTCGACGGTCACGGCAGTAGCAGGTCCAGCGGAATGGATCTGTTGCCACGACCCGCCGACCACCTCGGGCAACAGGAATTCGACTTGCTCCAACGTCCGACGCCACCGGGAGGCCACGGCCTGCACCGATTCCGGCCGTCGTCCCCAGAAAACTCGAATAGCGCGTCGTGTCATCGAGTCCTCCGGTAAGGATCGTCCATGGGTAGCCATATCCCGTCTTCGTGGATTTCGAGATCAGTGACGCCGCGGGTGAGAGCGTCGACGGCCGCGAGAACTGCAGGGCGCGTTTCGTTCTCGCGGCACAGGAGTGACCACGTCCAGATCGCCGCGGGGTCGATCACCGCACGTGCAGTGAGATCGCTTGGCAACGTGATGGTCTGCCCTTTGGGCGAGTTGACGACCGGACGGCCGACGGCACGGACGTGATCGAAGAATGCCGGACCGGTGATACCACCGTCGTTGATGCGCAGGATCTGTGCGCCGGTATCGCGAGCGAATTCTTCGGCGTAGACGTTCCACGAATACCAGGAGGTGGTGTCGTCGTCGACGAGTACGACGACGTCGCGGGCTCGCACCGGTGTGGTGTCCTCTCCGGTGGAGACCGCGTACAGCCGATCCGCACCGAGCAGTCTTGCGCTCAGAGCATGTTGGGCGACATCGGTTTTCCGCACCCAGGCGATCGCCAGGTCGAGGCTGCCGTCCGCTACCCGCGCGGCCTGCGCGTGCGAAGGCACCACCCAGGCGTCGACGTGCAGTTGCGCGACCCCTGAAGTGCGCGCGATCAGATCCGTGGGGAGCCAATTGACGTAGCCGATCCGGACGGGCTCCGCTCCGGACAGACGCTCCGCGCGGCGTCGCAGATTCTCGGCACTCTCGAGTAGCGCACGGACATCAGGGAGCAGGGCCGCGCCGGCTGGCGTCAGAGCGACGGAACGACGGTCGCGGACGAACAGCTTGACGCCGAGGTCGCGTTCGAGTGCCATGATCTGCTGCGACAATGACGGCCCGGCTATCAGTAGCCGCGCCGCGGCTCGGCCGAAGTGCAATTCCTCGGCGACGACCTCGAAATATCTCAGCTGACGCAGCTCCACGATCCTTCATGCTACGTGCGGTGGGAGGTTGTGCCTATCAGTCAGGAGCAAAGCGGTCGTGGCGGTCCGGCGGGGCCGGGGCACACGATAAGACCATGACCACAATCCACAACGGCGTCTCCCCGCGAGCGCACGCTGTCCAAGCTGCCGCTGCGCTGGCGGCGAGCATGGGAATCGGTCGATTCGTCTACACACCGATTCTGCCGTTGATGCACACGCAGGCCGGTCTGTCCGCCTCGCTCGGCGCCACCCTGGCGACGGCCAACTACATCGGGTACCTGATCGGCGCGCTCGCGGGAATCCTCATTCCCGGCGTGGTGCGCTCGGCAGCGGTGATGCGTACGTCGTTGGTGGTCCTCATCGCGACTTTGGCGCTCATGCCCACTACCCACGACGGATCCATCTGGTTCGCCCTGCGGCTCGTCGCAGGCATTGCCAGTGCCCTCGTCTTCATGATCGCCGTCAGCGCTTTGCACGCGCACCTTCGGGGGCAGTCCCAATTCCTGGCCGGATGGGGATTCGGCGGAGTTGGGTTGGGTATCGCCCTGTCCGGGGTCCTCGTGTTGGTCGTCCGCTTCGTCGGCACCTGGAGCACTGCCTGGCTGGCATCTGCGGCCCTTGCAGTGGTGAGTGCGGTCGCAGCCTGGGGATTGACGCCGGAACCGCGTCCGGTCATCACACCGGACGCGTTGGGAACTCCCAGTTCCCAACGCGGGTTCACTGCCTTGTTCATCAGCTATTTCCTGGAAGGCATCGGCTACATCATCGCGGGCACGTTCCTTGTTGCCGCAATCGATCTCGCCGCTCCAGAATGGGTCGGCAGCGGCGCTTGGATAGTGGTCGGTCTGGCCGCATTTCCCTCATGCGCCCTGTGGGCTTGGCTCAGCCTGCGTTGGTCGAGGCCGACTCTGCTTCTCGTTGCCCTGTTGATTCAGGCGGTGGGCATAGCGCTTCCTGCTGTGATCGGAGGCGTCGGCCCCGCACTGATTTCAGCTTTCCTGTTCGGTGTCACCTTCCTTGGTATCGGGTCAATTGTGTTGGCAATCGGCGCGCACCTGCAGTTCCCACGCGCCGTGGCGTTGCTGACCGCTGGATACAGCGTCGGTCAGATTCTCGGCCCACTCGTTGTCACTCCGTTGCTGCGAGACGGGTATCGCGACGCTCTGCTGTTGGGTGCGGCCGTCGTTCTGGGCGCGGCAGTGGCCGCCGCGGTTTTGCGGTTCCGATTCCCTTCCGATCTCGATGCGGACCCTCGGACAGCCACCTCGACTGAGGAGGTAGTTTTTGATGTCAGATGACGAAACCGCCGGAGCACTATCCGACGTAGGACTGGAGATGTTCGAATGAGCGCACTCACAACCGATCTCGACCTGAAGGTCCCTGTCATCGCAGCGCCCATGGCCGGCGGCGCTTCCACACCGGCACTTGTTGCTGCTGCCTCTCGCGCAGGCGGTCTCGGCTTCCTCGCCGCCGGGTACAAGACGCCTCAGGCTCTGTCCGAACAGATCGACGCCGTGCGCGCCGAGGGAGTGTCGTTCGGTGTCAACGTCTTTGCGCCCAACCCGGTGCCTGTCGATGTCGATGCCTACCGTGCCTACGCCAGGGCGATCCAGGTCGAGGCGGATCGCTACGGCATCACACTGGCTGACGGTGAGCCTGTCGAAGACGACGACTGTTTCGCGGACAAGATCGATCTGCTCCTGGCCAGCCCGGTTCCGGTGGTCAGCTTCACCTTCGGCTTTCCCGCACCGGGCGTCATCAAGGCGCTGCGCGCTGCCGGTTCACTTGTCGTCCTCACAGTGACTTCGGAGGCAGAGGCGCTCCTTGCCGTCGACGCCGGTGCCGATCTGCTTGTGGTGCAATCGTCGGCTGCCGGCGGCCACTCCGGAACGCTCACTCCCCTGCAGGTTCCGGCAGAAACACCGATCACCGAATTGATCGCACAAATCCGTCACCGCACGTCGGTTCCGCTATTGGCGGCCGGTGGACTGGCGACCTCCGCCGACGTCGCTGCTGCCTTACGTGCCGGAGCGGACGCGGCAGTGGTCGGTACCGTACTGCTGCGCACCGAGGAGTGTGGTGCCTCGGCTCCGCACAAGGCAGCTCTGGCCGACACGTCACGCGGGAACACATTCGTCACAAGAGCTTTCACGGGACGTCCCGCACGAGCACTTCGGAACGAGTTCATCGATCGCTACGACGCACAAGCGCCCATCGGGTACCCGGCCATCCATCACCTGACCAACCCGATGCGCAAAGCCGCTGTTGCGCAAGCAGATCCCGAGCGAATGCACCTGTGGGCTGGTACTGGCTATCGCCACGCGACGGAGGAACCAGCCGGGGTAGTGCTTTCGCGATTGGCTAACCTGTGACGGCGCGGACACCGGAAGCCGCATTGCCCGAGGTAGTGACATACGACGGGTTGCCCGGGTCCGCCGGTGGTGCACACTCGCTTCGAGTCAAGCGTCCCGACGTGGCATTCCAACGCCTGCAGACATTTCTGGAAGCCTGCATCGAACCAGTGTCGTTGCCGTCGTGGAGATTAGAGATCCGCCAGGGCGGGCAACCCGCGCCGACCGCGCAATTGACAGAGCTTGCCACCGGGATCCTCGGTGGGCCCAGCTACAAAGCGCAAACCCATACCGAATGGAACGTCCCACCGGGTTCTGTCAACGAAGCGCTCGATGCCCTTGTTGGTTCCGATGCGGTCACAACCCACGGACGTTCTTTGGTGGCACTGACCTGCAGCACGCCCGTACGCCTGATCGACCCCAACACGCGCGCGCCGTACCCCGACATCACCCCCGACGCGTTCGGCCGTTTTGCCGTGGATGGATACGGCCGGACTCTGGGTGAGTCAGGCATACGCGCAACCCTTGGCAACGCGGCATCCTCACTGTCCCTGTGGCTCAACCTGCCTGCAGACGAACGGTTGTCGTCCGGTGCTCGTCACCTACAAGACCATCTCCCGTTCCGGCTGTCCGCGAAGCACTGGCGTCTCTGGCGGCCGAACCGGAGCGGAGACTCGTATCGTTCCAACAAGATTCCGTCGCCGGTTCACGACCACGTTTGAATCACGCAGCAAGCATTCCGAGTTGCGCACCACCCATACCGCGCGTGGCACGTTGTCAGAATGCGTCTTCCTCGAGTTCCATGATCTCGTTGTCGAGGGAACCCAGGATTTCTTTGGTCGACGCCAGGACGGGCAGGATGTTCTTGGCGAAGTACGACGCGATCACCACCTTGCCCCGATAGAACGACCGGTCCTTTGCCGACGCGTCACGGTCCAAGGCTGCCAACGCGACTTCCGCTTGCACCAACAGGCGCCATCCGATGAGCAGGTCGCCTACCGCGTACAGAAAGCGCACCGAGCCGAGGCCTATCTTGTACAACTCGGAGGGTTGGTCCTGGGAAGCCATCAGATACCCGGTGAGCGTCCCGGCCATCTCCTGCACGTCGGTCAAGGCGGTCTCGAGTAGGACTCGCTCGGCCTTGAGTCGACCGTTCCCGGCCTCACTGTCGATGAACTCTCGTATGCGACCGGCTACGTGAGCGAGTGCAACGCCGCGGTCGCGTGCGATCTTTCGAAAGAAGAAGTCCTGCGCCTGGATTGCCGTGGTGCCCTCGTACAGGGTGTCGATCTTGGCATCGCGGATGTACTGCTCGATGGGGTAGTCCTGAAGATAACCGGAGCCGCCCAGGGTCTGCAGGCTCTCGGTGAGCAGTTCGTAGGCCTTCTCGGAGCCGACGCCCTTGACGATCGGCAGCAGCAGATCGTTGACCCGCGCCGCCAATTCGGCATCCGCACCCGAAACCAACTCGGCGACATCGGCATTCTGGTGTGCGGCGGTGTAGAGGTAGACCGCTCGGAGGCCTTCGGCGTAGGCCTTCTGCATCGCCAGGCTGCGTCGGACGTCGGGGTGGTGCGTAATGGCCACGCGGGGCGCGGTCTTGTTTGTCAGCTCGGTGAGGTCTGCGCCTTGAATTCGTTCTTTTGCGTACTCGAGGGCGTTGAGATAGCCGGTGGACAGTGTTCCGGTAGCCTTGGTGCCCACCATCATTCGAGCATTCTCGATGACCTGGAACATCTGGGCGATACCGTTGTGGACATCACCCACGAGCCAGCCGACGGCAGGAACGTCCGTCGCTCCGAAGGTGAGCTCGCAAGTTGGGGAAGACTTGAGGCCCATCTTGTGCTCGACGCCGGTGACGTACACACCGTTGCGCTCTCCCAGTTCAAGTGTCTCCGAGTTGAAATGGGACTTCGGAACGTAGAACAGGCTCAAACCTTTGGTTCCTGGACCGGCGCCCTCGGGCCGGGCAAGCACCAAGTGGAAGAGGTTCTCGGCCGTGTCTCCGACGTCGCCGCCGGAGATGAACCGCTTGACGCCCTCGATGTGCCACGTGCCGTCGTCCTGCGCGATTGCCTTTGTTCGGCCTGCGCCTACATCGGATCCCGCGTCTGGTTCGGTGAGCACCATCGTCCCGGCCCATCCGCGCTCGAATCCCTCTTTGGCCCAATGTTTTTGCTGTTCGTTCCCGATGGTGTAGAGCACGCTCGCCATCAGTGGACCCATGTTGAAAAAGCTTGCGGATCCGTTTGCCGCGACCAACATTTCGCCGATCGCCCAGACCAACGGTGCAGGAGCAGGAACACCACCCATGCCTTCTGGTAGGCCGAGTCGCGACCAACCGGCCTCGTTCACCGCCTCGACCGTCTTGCGTAGAGGTTCCGGGACCACAACTGCGTGATTGGGTGCGTCGAATTCGACAGGGTTCCGATCCGCGTCGGCGAAGGACGCGGCGACCGGGCCTTCTGCCAGTCTCGCTACTTCCGCAAGAATGTTGCGCACAGTGTCGGTGTCGAGGTCCCCGTAAGCGCCGGCATCCAACAGTTCGCCGATCCCGAGCACCTCGAACAGATTGAACTCGATATCACGCACGTTGCTTTTGTAGTGACCCATTGTTCTCCGACCTTGGTTCGTCAGCAATACGATTCGTCAGCAGATACGGCTCGTCAGCAGTACACAAGAAAGCCTGCCCCACAAGGAATTCAGTACGCAACCGTAGGTAGGGACGAGTGCCGTTGCTACAAAGTAGCGCCGAGTCGCTCTCAATGAAACATTCACTCGTACAATTGGTTTCCGCTGGTGGGGGCGCATATCAGTCGCGTAGCGTCCTCTACGATCAAAGCAGCTGCGCACCAATTGAAGTGCCCGTCCTCACCTTCGGCATCATACGCATTCGGTGTGATCGGTGAACATGCTGATCGGTCGACCAAGAGCGCCTCTCGTTGGTAGCCGAGACGTTCCTCGACCGGCGTGTAGAGCCCAGTTCTGTCTCGTGAGCCTTTGGTATCGGTCAGAGGGTGAGTAGCACTTTGGTGGCGCGCCGCTCGTCCATCGCCCGGTAGCCTGCGGCGGCGTCCTCCAACGGGAGAGTGAGGTCGAAGACGATGCCTGGGTCGATCTGGTCGGTCATGATGAGCTCGATCAGTTCGGGTAGGAATCGCCTGACCGGCGCGGGACCGCCGAGCAGGCTCACCGTCGCGAAGAACAGGTTCATGCCGTCGAGTTCGACGCCGTGGGATACCCCGACGTAGCCGACATGTCCGCCGGGGCGGGTAGCTCCGATAGCCTGCATCATCGATTCTTGGGTACCTACGGCTTCGACGGTCGAGTGGGCGCCGTAGCCGCCGGTGAGTTCCTTGATCTTCGCGATGCCCGCGTCGCCCCGCTCTTCGACGATGTCGGTGGCGCCGAATTGTGTGGCGAGTGCCTGCCGGTCGGCGTGACGTGACATGGCAATGATCCGCTCGGCGCCGAGTTGTCTGGCAGCGAGGATCGCCAAAAGTCCGACTGCGCCGTCGCCGACGACGGCGACCGTTTTGCCAGGTCCGGCTTCCGCAGCTACGGCGGCGAACCAACCGGTGCCGAGTACGTCGGAGGCTGCAAGGAGGCTGCGGGCCTGCCGCTCGGTCGGCTCTCCGTGGACAGGGACGAGGGTGCCGTCCGCGAGCGGGATGCGAGCGTATTCGGATTGGGTGCCGACCGAGCCCATCATGACCTGGTGGATACAGCGAGACTGAAAGCCCGCCTCGCAGATTTCGCAGGTGTTGTCCGACGCGACGAACGAGCCCACGACGAAGTCCCCAACTTCGATGTCGTTGACGTCAGGGCCGACCTGTTCGACGACGCCCACGTATTCGTGTCCCATCGGCGTCGGGCCATTCAGCTTTTCGATGCCGCGATACGGCCAGAGGTCGGAACCGCAGACGCAGGTGGCTGTAACGCGAATGATCGCGTCGGTCGGTTCGACGATCACCGGCGCTTCGATCTCTTCGACCCGGACGTCGCCGGGGGCATGCATGACGACAGCGCGCATGACGTGGCTCCTCACCATCGGTTTTCTCGTGTCACTTCAACCTGATCACGATTTGGCGGCGTGCGGGAGTCCCGCGCGATAGTGGTACTGCGAGGGACTCCCTCGCTACCGGTCACTGACTTACGCTCGATGGCATGGACGATCGAGCGCAAGTACGCGAATTCCTGACCTCGCGGCGCGCCCGAGTCACGCCCGAACAAGTTGGACTTCCGGCCGGATCGAACCGCCGCGTGGACGGTCTACGTCGAAGTGAAGTGGCAACCCTCGCCGGCGTGAGCGTCGAGTACTACACGAGGCTCGAGCGCGGAGCGATCAGCGGCGCATCGCCGGGTGTACTCGACAGTATCGCGAAGGCCTTACGACTCGACGACGCCGAGCGCGCCCACCTTTTTGATCTCGCGCACGCGGCAAGCCCGGTAGCCAGACCCCCGCGTCGGCGAAATGCGAAGGGCTGGAAGCCCCATCAGAGCCTGCAGTGGGCGCTTGATGCAGTCACCGCGGGACCCGCTTTCGTGCGGAACGGTCGCATGGATCTTCTTGCTGTCAACCCACTCGCGCGTGCGTTCTACAAGGACCTCTACGACATGCCGGGGCAGCGCCCGAACATCGCGCGCTTCACGTTCCTCGACGAAAGGGCTTTCGAGTTTTATCCGGACTGGAACGAGTTTGCCGAGGTGACCGTCTCGATTCTGCGAACCGAGGCCGGGCGAGATCCTCACAACAAGGAATTGCACGATCTGATCGGTGAACTCAGCACTCGGAGTGAGGAATTCCGGCGTCGGTGGGGCGCGCACGACGTCCGCCATCACGGCACCGGATTCAAGACATTTCACCACTCCGCCGTGGGGGAGCTGACGCTTGCCTTCGAAGGTTTGGAGATGGCCGCCGAGCCGGGGTTGACGCTCACGATCTACACCGCAGAGCCGGGATCGCCGTCCGCGGAACGGATGCAGTTACTCGCCTCGTTGGCAGCCAGTGAGAATGCGGACTCTTCGCCTCACGTGTCGGAGCGGTCGCTGACGGACGGCTGACGAACTGCGCGACGGTTGATCGGGTCGTCAGTTGACGACTTCGACGGTGGTGCGCTTCGTGCGTTCCTTGCGCAACAGGATTATCAGCGGCAGAAAGTAGAGAGCGGCAACGCCGGTGCCTACCAACACCGGCCCAGTGGCGCCGAGACTCGAGGCGAACGCAAACCCGGCGATCCAGGAGCCGACCGCCGTGCCCAGATTGAACGACGAGGTGCTGAGAGCAGAGGCCATCGTCGGCGCCTGATCGGCATAACGCACAGCCATCCCGATCAGGATGGGATTGGTCGACATGCCGAACAGTCCCAGCATGACTACGAGAAACACCGTCACGATCACGTTGTGCGAGAAGAGGCAGAGCGCCCCGAGCACGAGAAACGTCATCGCTGCCGAGACGAACAAGACCCCGTACTGATGCTTCGCACCGAGTCGACCGCCGAGATTGGAGCCGACGAACGCGCCGAGTCCGTAGCCGACAAGCACTAGCGGCACTGCCGACGCAGCAAGTCCCGTGTTCTCGGTCAACAGCGGAGAGATGAAGCTGTACGCCGCCAGCGACGACCCGCACACGACGGCGCAACCGGGCAGAACGAGCCAGATGCGTCCGTCCCGTAGGCTCGCGATCTCCGCTCGCCAGGACGGCACCGCACCGGATTCGGTGTCGGCGGGTACCAATCGGTGGACGACGGCCGCGGCAACGAGTGCGAGGGCGGCGAGGGCCCAGAAAGGACCGCGCCAGCCGATGGTCTGACCGGCCAGAGCGCCGAGCGGAACACCGATGACGTTCGCGAGCATGCCTCCACCCAAGACGATGCCGAGCGCGCGCGAGGAAGACGCCGGGCCTGCCGCTTTTGCTCCGACCACTGCAGCGACTGCCCAGAAGGCGCCCGTCGCCACGGCTGTGAGGAAGCGGGCGCCGAGAATGAGTCCGAAGTTGGACGAGAGCGCGACGATGACGTGTCCGATCGCGAAAACAATCAGAGCCGAGCTCAAGGTCACGCGTCGGGGAACCCTGAGTGTCAAGATCGCCATCGCCGGCGTGCCGAGGATCATCCCGATCGCGAAGACGGTGATCATCAAGCCGACGTTCGCGATCGACGTCCCGAGGTCACCCGCAATCTCGGGAAGAATGCCGGCGACGACGAATTCGGTTGTGCCCATCAAGAAAACTCCGACGGCCAGCACGTAGATCACGAGCGGCAGGCGGCCGGTTTCTTCGACGGTCGGTGCGGAAATCATGAGGTGGTCAGTTCTCTTTCTGTTGACGACGCGCATGTCGTGGCGCACCCGTCCAGGGCATCACGCCCGTCGCCTGCGAGGGAGTCCCGGTCGTTGGGGGTACTCGAAGGGACTCCCGGTGTGGCCGATTGCGCGCTACCGTCGGCGCAAAGACTGCCTGAACCCGGGAGGCGCGCCCATGACACGACGACAGATCCGAGGGCTTGGCGCCGCAGTGCTCCTTTCGGCCTTCCTGACTGCCTGCGGTAGCGAGGATCCTGAAGGGCCCGGTCCGCAGGCAAGCACGACAACACGATCGGCGCCCGCCGCGGCCTTCGGTGAACCCGAGACCGTCGCCGACGGCTTGGACGCGCCCTGGTCGATCGCATTCCACGGCGATACACCACTTGTCAGTGAGCGCGACAGCGCGCGAATCCTCGAACTCGACGCCGGCGGAAACAGCCGCGAGGTGGGAGTCGTCGACGGCGTCAGCCCAAGAGGTGAGGGCGGTTTACTAGGGATCGCAGTACGTGAAAACCGCCTGTACGCGTACTTCACCGCGAACGGGGAGAACCGGATCGAACGCTTCGACATCATCGGTGCTCCGGGGGAATTCGCGCTCGGGCCGGCCGAGACGATTCTCGACGGGCTCGCTTCGGCCAATTACCACAACGGTGGTCGCATCGCGTTCGGCCCGGACGGGATGCTGTACGTGACCGTCGGTGATGCCGGTAGTCGAGACAGAGCTCAGGACCTCGACTCGACGTCCGGGAAAATCCTTCGAATGACTCCGGATGGCGATGTGCCGCTAGATAATCCATTTCCGAACTCGTTTGTCTACAGCTACGGCCACCGCAACTCCCAGGGCATTGCCTGGACCGAGGACGGCACGATGTACGCCAGCGAGTTCGGGCAGGACACCTGGGACGAACTCAACCGGATCGAAGCCGGTGGCAACTACGGGTGGCCCGAGGTCGAAGGGATTACGGGTGAAGACGGATTCATCGACCCGCTCCAACAATGGTCACCGGATGATGCCAGCCCCAGCGGAATCGCCATCCACGACGGCTCGATCTACATTGCCAACCTTCGTGGTGAGCGACTCCGCATTGTGCCGTTGGCTGACCCCGCGACCGCCGATGAGCAGTTCGTCGACGTATACGGGCGCCTCCGTGACGTTGTAGTCGCACCGGACGGGTCGCTGTGGATACTGACGAACAACACCGACGGACGCGGCGACCCCAACCCCGGTGATGACCGCATCCTTCGCGTGCCGTTGCGCTGATGTCGATTTCCGGCGAACGCAGTACTTCCAGCCCGAGGGTCCTGGCCGAAGCCTGTGATTCACTAATATCTTTACGACAGATGCGCCGGGTACGGATCGGAGAGACAGCATGGGGACTTGGGGTTCAGGACCTTTCGACAACGACGTAGCGGGCGACCTGCTCAGCGCAGTACAGGCGGGTGACTACGACATCGACGATTACGCTAGCCACCCCGATGGCGGTTATCTCGATGCCGATGATGCTCAAACAGCAATCGCCGTCGCCGAGATTCTTGCGGTTGCGCACGGCGTTGCGCCGAAGCCTGTGCAGCTGGATGGAATTGACGCCGCCGGGTACGTCAGCACCTTGAGCCCGGAGCAGAAGAGTTGGGTCCTCGCCGCACTCGAGCGTGCAGTTTCCGACAGTGACACTTCGGAGTTGTACGAGTTGTGGGAAGAGAACGGTCCGGAAGACCTCGCAGCTTGGCGGGCACCGATCCTGAGCAGATTGGCCAGCCTCAAAACGGTGGGGTAAGCGTCACTCGTCTGCAGTCCCTTGCTTACTCGGAGTTCGACGAGGACAGACTCCCCTTGACGTACCGGGTGGTGTCGTCAGCGAGGATCTCGGCGAGCCCGCTTTCGATACCGTCCAGTGCTTGCGCGGCGACGTCGGCAGGATCGATCTTCTGTTCGGCGGGTACGCCAGCGGCCATGTCGGTATCCATGTATGCGACATGCAGTGCCGATACGGAGATTTTGCGCGGCGCAAGTTCTTCTCGAACGGCGTCGGTCATCGCCCAGGCCGCTGCCTTCGACGACGCGTAAGACCCGAGCGCGGCTGGATGGAACCAGGACAGCACCGACAGAACGTTGAGTATTGTTCCGCCGTCGTTGTTTTCGATGACGGGAGCAAACGCCCGGGTCACGGCGAGCGGGCCGTAGAAGTTGACGTCCATCTCTCGTCGAATGTCATCGATGTCGCCCCCGATCAAGGGCGCCGAGGTAGAGATACCTGCGTTGTTGACCAGCAAGGTCACATCCGATGCGATTTGCGCGGCGGCGGTTATCGATTCGGCGTCCGTCACGTCCAACCTCAGGGGGATGGCGCCGGGTAGATCGACAGTTTCCGGATTGCGCGCAGCCGCGTACACCTTTGCGCCGCGCTCGACGAGTCCCGCAGCCAGATGGCGTCCGAGCCCGCGATTGGCTCCTGTGACGACCGCAACCGTCTTGTTCAGGTCCATGATTCTCCCAGTGTTGTGATTGCTCGTGACGTTTAGATTATGAATCAAATCTAAGTGTCGGCTAGGATAGATGTCAAGTGAAATCCAAACTGGAAGGCGTTGTGATGGGCCGCGTATCGCAGCAACAAGCGGAAGAGAACCGTCGGCGCGTCGTGGAAACCGCAGCCCGACTGTTCCGAGAGAAGGGCACCCACCTCAGCGTCGCCGACCTGATGAAGGCGTCGGGGCTGACCCACGGTGGCTTCTACAAGCAGTTCGCGTCCAAGGACGCTCTCATCGACGAAGCGACCACCCACGCCTTCAAGGAACTGGCTCAGCTGCACTCTGCGGGACTCGAAGAGTATGCAGGGCAACGTGACTCCGCCCGAAAAGCTTTGATCGATACCTATCTCTCGGTGGCGCATCGCGACAACCCGGCAGACGGATGCCCCGCTGCTGCGCTCGCCGCCGACATGGCGCGCGAGCCTGCAGACAGCGAGGCCCGTCGGGTGTACACGGAGGGAGTGGGGGATTTTGCCGCAGCTCTTGCCGACGACGAAGCTGTCGGTCTCCTCCGGCTCTCCACCATGCTCGGTGCACTGGTTCTTTCGCGAGCTACCAAGGGTTCCCCGCTCTCCGAGGAAATTCTCGATTCCGCGCGCGTCGAACTGATCAGAGGGCTTCGAGAGCCGCTGTCATCTTCTTGACGGTCTCGGGTGCCCCTGGCCGCGAATCCCGCTTTCACGAGGTCCAGTGCTCGCGGTTCCGAGAGTCGGACTCTCGATATGTCGATTGAACGCTCTAGTTGATTCCGACGACTTCCTGGGCGATCGCTGCGAGTCTTGCCTGGGCAGCGGATACGACGCCGTGTCGGTTCTTGTGCGCTTCCTCGTACGCAACGATGTCCCGCACCTGTGCGGCGTCGGTCAGTTCCTTCACGGCGGAGACGGCTTGGGTGACGTTGAGTTCGTCGAAGTCTTCGATGGGAAGTTCAGTGGGGTCGAGTAGCCCACTCGACTTCCGTACCGAACGGAAGACGTCGGCGGCACCGTCAGCACCTTCTCGGCGAGTGACCTTCTCAGCCGTGGCGATGGCCGCATCCCTACTGGCCGAGAGTGTTTTCACAGTCACGTCACCGGCATATGCGCCCCAGCTGATCAGCTCACCCAGTACCGGCGGTGAGGTGCGAACAGCGTCGATGGCACGGTCGAGACTGCGGGTGGACCAGGAGACCGGAACGTTGACCAGCCGTATCGCCGCGCCGGTGGCAGCTTGCATCGGTGTGCGGCGCAAAGCTGCCGGTCCACCGAGTGCCTCTTCGGCCAAGACAGTCGTGAGCCAGTCCACGGTCGCGGAGTGTGCAGCGATGAGGCGGTCGGCCAACGCCGCGACGGTCTGATCGCCGCCGGCAGTGGCCAGGGCCTTGAGGTAGCGGGAGCGGTCGAGGAGTTGATGTTCGAGCGCAAGGTCGCCCAGTACAGCTTCGTCGAAGGGCTGAGCCTGTTCGACCATCGCTTTCACTCCGGCTGTCGCGCGTCCGAGGAACGGACCGACCAATTCCGGAACGCCACCCAGATCGCGAATCGTGGACTCGATGGAACTCGCCCTTTCACGGCCGTTCTCTGCGTTTTCCGTGAGTTCGCGTCGAACCGCTTCGGTTCTGGCCTGTGCGACGCGCGTTTCGGCGACCTGGATCTCGGTGTGCGTCAGTCCGAGGAGGATGCGTAACTGGGTGATCAAGGCGGACGTGGTTTCGGAGTTGCTCATATCGGGGTCGTCCCTTCGTCGGTGCGTGCTTTACGTGATGTTCAGCTTCTGCTCGACGAGTGCTCCGCGGGTCGCGGAGCCACCGCCGATACGCGGGCTACCCCGACCTACCGCGTAGTAACCACAACGAACAAGTGGGCTCGACGCACCGAGATCGTCGGCGCCAGGACGAGTGAGATCCCGGCCACCCCGAGGTTTCGATTTCTATTCGGCGGGAAGGAGGCATGTGCAGTGCATCCATCCAGAAGCCCGCGAGAAACTGCGTCACCCGAGGAGTATCGATATGCCGGACCAGTACGCAATGCAGGACCCGACCACGCGGTTCCCCGCTCCTGTGCGTGAGCGGCAGGCGGAGATCGCACACCCCGGTCTCACCGCAGACATGATTTCTCCTCCCGACCACGGTGAAAACACCTATCGAGGAAGCGGTCGACTCGAAGGAAGGCGTGCGATTGTCACCGGAGCAGATTCGGGCATCGGACGTGCGGTCGCGATTGCATTTGCCAGAGAAGGCGCGGACGTTGTCCTGAGTTATCTCGACGAGGAAGAACAGGACGCTCGGGAAACCGCTCGCTGGGTCGAGGAGGCAGGTCGCAAAGCCGTCTCGGTGCCGGGAGATCTCCGAAGCGAGGAACACTGTTCTGCTTTGGTCGAAACCGCGGTGCGTGAACTCGGCGGACTCGACATCTTGGTGAACAACGCCGCGTTTCAGATGGTGCAGATGGGCGGCATCGCCGATATCACCACCGAACAATTCGACCGTGTGATGAAAACCAACCTCTACGCACTATTTTGGCTCTCCAAAGCAGCGATCGCGCAGATGGAGCCCGGATCGACGATCGTGAATACCTCGTCCATCCAAGGTGCGTCCCCGTCGCCCGAGCTGCTCGATTACGCCACGACAAAGGCGGGCATCATCGACTTCACCAAGGGACTGGCCGCCGATGTCGCACGAAAGGGAATCAGGGTCAATGCCGTTGCACCTGGACCGATTTGGACGCCACTGATTCCGGCGACGATGCCCAAGGAGAAGTTCGAGACGTTCGGGGACGACGTTCCGCTCGGGCGGGCAGGTCAGCCGGCCGAGCTTGCTCCCGCCTATGTATTTCTCGCCTCTGGCGAATCCAGTTACACCACTGGGGAAGTCATCGGCGTGACGGGTGGAAAACCGCTCACCTGAATGTGCGACTAGACAAGGCGTACGACGACGGCGTAACGGTCAACCGTTGTCGAGGCCCGCGGCGACCATCGCTGCAGCGGTCTCTCGTTCGGAGAATGAGCCCTTCTCCAGACCCCGGATGACGCCGGAGCGATCAGCGGGGGAACGGTTTTGGTTCAACTTCGCTTTTCCGTAGACACGGGCCACGTGCAGTTCGATCCCCACAATCCCTCGCAGCTGCGCATCGACGAACTGCGGCGGCGCGTCGGTGACCTTCCATTCGTTCTCACGGCCGGATTCATGTCGAGCTGTCAGTGCGGTGACGTGCGCACGCAGCCACTGCTCGTCGTCGTGCGCAACCAGTTGGCCGTAAACGTAGAGAACTTCGTAGTTCCATGTCGGGACGACCTTCCCGTGGACGCTCTTGCTCGGGTAGAACTCGGGGCTCACGTAGGCGTCGGCGCCGGGGAGGATCACCAGAGACTCCGATGTCCCGGTGTATCGCCAATGCGGATTCGACCGGGCGAGATGCCCCTCCAACACGTTTCCTTCGGCGTTGTACAGCAGTGGCATCGACGTGACTTCGAGGGTCTCGGGGCCCGGTGTGACCAGGTGTCCGAATCCACCGGCGCGGAGAGAGTCGGCGACCGCGTCGTCCGAGAGGCGGAATTGTCCGGGCAGTATCATGTGTCTCCTCGCAGATTTTTTGTCATGTGACAATGTGACACAGCGTGGAGGTTTTGTCATGTGCTAATAGAGTGAGCCTGTGACCAGCACTGTGGCGGACCAGGTGAGGCTCTATGTCGTCCGCGGGACCGCGGGCGAGATTTCCGAGGGCATCCGCAATCTCATCAGTGCTGGGGTACTGGCTCCAGGGGATGCGTTGCCGCCCATACGGGCCTTGGCCGACGATCTCGAGG
>NZ_CAURKP010000063.1:0-28141 GCF_963525155.1 uncultured Rhodococcus sp. | reverse complement strand
TCGGACCCAACCCCGCCCGCTCGTACCGCCGCAGTAGTTCGCAGAACCCGTCCGCCCGCCGCAGCGCCGGCGTACGGGCGTCCTTGACGCCGTCCTTCTCCGGCGTCGGCGCAGACAGGCTCGACAACAACGTGATCAGACGCGCCCCGTTCACAGCATCCAGGTCGCCCTTCACCGACACACGCCCGTACAAACCTTTCGACGCGTAGAACTCGTTACGCTCCGAATCCTCGCCGACCGGGACGCCGTCCTCGCGTTTGCCGTACTGCTTCTCGATTCGGCGGATCGCCGCCCGCACCGCATCACAATCAGCGATGTTCTTCGACGCCAACCCCAACAGAATCCCGCGAGCCTTGTCGACATCCGCCGGCGTCATGTTCTTGGGCGGATGCTGACAAAACGACGCCACCTGACGGGCTTTCAACGCATCCACGTCACCACGATGAAACGCATCGCCCACAACGGGTTCGAGCATCAACAACCGCGCCAACCCGACCAGCAGACTGCACTCACCGATCTCCAGATTCGTCGAACCATGCAACCACTGCGCGATCGCCCGAAAACCCTTCCCGCCGAGAACCTCCCGGGAAAACATCTCCACGATCAGCAACACCATCCGCGACTGCAACTCGTGCCGGGCGCGCACCAGATCGAGAACCTCACTCTTGAGGTCCTCGCCATCCAGTTGCCACGCTTCCCGACTGTCCATGCTAAAGTCTAATCGAACAAAGTTTCGAACACAAGACTTGGATCTCGAAAACTGTTCCTATGCAATAATTTTCGACAATTCCGATTTTTGGGACTTTTCGGATCTTCATTCGATTTGCGGCAGGCAATCGACTGCCTCATTGCATGGACTCTGCTGACGCCGAGCACTCGGCATACATTCCGGCTTCATGTTGACGTGGACGAGGGAACTTGGACGCGTGGCCGCGCATGGGCTCTGTCAATTGCATTGGTTGCCTTGCCGTACTACCGCGACACGAACGAGCAGATCACGGACTGGGCGAAACATGCGATTGCCCAGGTCATTGACGACATCCGCACTGAACCCTGAGACCACTTGCGCCGTCTCCGTTCTCGCAACGATCCTTGGAACTCGAGCAGGGAGGGCAACAGTCTTGTCCGCGGCGACCGATCAGCCGATCGCGCTCAGGTCTCCGTACACCGTCCGACCCTCCAGGATGGTGGCGAGCACCGTGATGTCGGCCAGCCTGGTCGGCTCGACGTCGAGGGGATTTGCCGACAGCACAACAAGATCCGCGTAGGCGCCGGGAAAGATGGACCCGATGTGATCTTCGCTGAACAGCTGCCAAGCGGCGTTGACCGTATGGGCGCGCACAGCTGCGTCCACGGGGATCCGTTCCTGGGGTGCGACGACGCGGCCGCTGGGCGAAAGTCTGGTGACGGCGTCCTGCATATTCCGTAGCGGATTGGCGGGGGTGACGGGACCGTCGTTGTGGAAGGTGAACCGTTGCCCGGCTGCCAGCGCAGAACCTGCTGCGGCCCAGACGGATCCGTATTCGGGGCCGAACAGGTCATCGACCAGAACGTCACCCCAGTAGTGCAGGTGGTCGATGAAGATGCTGACCGTGACGCCCAGTTCCGCCGCGCGGACGAACTGATCCGGACGCATCGCGCCGACGTGTTCGAGACGCAACCGGTGATCGGGCCGGGGGTGCTCCTTCAGAAGTTGCTCCCACGCATCGAGAACCATGGTGATCGCGTCGTCGCCGTGGGCGTGGCACGCCATCTGCCACCCCTTGGCGAAGTAAGCGGAACTGATGTCGTGGATCTGTTCGCCGGTGTAGTTGGCATGCCCGTGCGTGCAGGCGATCCCGAGCGCACGGGTGGCTTCGGTATCGAGATACGGGAAACTGGTGGCGATGTTGCCGACCCACGGCGAACCGTCGGACCAGACCTTGATGCCGATCTGGCGCACCAGGTCGTTTCCGTCGCCCGGTGACGCCTCGGTAGTGCGCGCGTCGTTGGACATCTCGTAGAGCCGCAGACGGGTGGTGAGCAGTCCGGCGTCGGCTATCGCTGCCAGGGCGGGCCGCATCTTGGGGTCGAACGACAATTCGGCGATGGTGGTGATTCCCGCGGCGTTCAGCCGGGCGCATTCGGCCGCCACCAGTGCGGGGAAGTCGTCACCGATGGTGACTGCGTGGCCCGCGACTGCGAATACCGCGGGCATTTCGTACGCGGCTCCGTCGAGTGCGCCCGTCGCGTCGTGGCCGTACGATCCGCCGATCGGATCGGGGGTATCGCGGGTGATGCCGGCCTGCACTGCTGCCGCCGTGTTGAAATACGCGACGTGTCCCGAGTTGTGCATGATCACGAGGGGGTACTCCGGCGCTACGGAGTCCAGCCAGTCGATGGTCGGATCGGGTAGGCCACTCTGCAGCAACGGGTCCCAACCGTTCAAAGAAGCGCCGGCAGCGCCTCGCGAACGAACAGTGTCGACGACGGCAGCAACTACGGCATCCGCCTCGGCGATCGTGACAGGCCGGATGTCGACGACGTCAGGCCCGAGCACGATGGCTTCTTCGAGGGGGTGACCGTGCGGCTCGATGAACCCCGGCAGAACAGCGGCACCTCCGACGTCGACAACGCGGGTATCCGGCCCCACCAGTTCCTCGACGTCCGTGCGCGCGCCGACGGCTGTGATCCGGCCGCCCGTCACGGCGAGCGCCTGGGCGAGTGGTGAGTCCTCGCGCATGGTCACGATGTCGCCGTACAGAACCAGATCAGCAGCCATGGTCAGTCCTTATCGGTTGTCCGCGTACGCCTGTAGGTGTGCCACCTGCTCGGGATCGAGTGAGGGACGTACCTTCTCACGGGCGGTTGCCACGTCCGCGGCCGTCACGTCGGCCGCGTCCATGCTCCGACGCATGGCGGCGAGTGCAGCCTCACGCAGGAGAGCCGAGCAGTCTGCTGCCGAGTATCCCTCGAGATCGACGGCCAGAATGTCCAAATCGACATCTTCGGCGAGCGGTACCGACTTGCCGGAAGCACGCAGAATCGCTTTGCGAGCCTCCGCATCCGGCGGCGGTACGAATACGAGACGTTCGAGTCTGCCGGGGCGCAGGAGAGCCGGGTCGATCAGATCCGGTCGATTGGTGGCGCCCAACACCACGACGTCGCGTAGCGGTTCGACGCCGTCGAGTTCGGTCAACAACGCGGCTACGACGCGATCCGACACCCCGGAGTCGGAACTTTGACCACGACGCGGGGCAAGCGCGTCGATTTCGTCGAGGAAGATCAACGAGGGCGCCGAATCGCGTGCGCGCTGGAACAACTCTCTTACGGCCTTTTCGGAGGCGCCGACCCACTTGTCCATCAGCTCTGCGCCTTTCACGGCATGAACGCTGAGGTGCCCCGAGCTGGCAAGGGCGCGAACGAGATACGTCTTACCGCAGCCGGGAGGACCGTAGAGGAGCACGCCGCGGGGTGGGTCGACACCGAGGCGTGCGAAGGAGTCGGGGTGCTGTAGCGGCCACAGCACCGCTTCGGTGAGCGCCTGTTTGGTTTCGACCATGTCGCCGACGTCGTCGAGGGTGACGCTGCCGATCGACAGTTCTTCGGTACTCGAACGAGACAGTGGCCGAATCACTTCGAGGGCACCGACAAGATCTTCCTGCGTGATCTCCGGAGAATCACCGGATTTGGACGCCCGCGTCGCCGCTCGCAATGCAGCTTCACGGCAGAGCGCCGCGAGGTCGGCGACCACGAATCCGGGTGCGCGCGAGGCGATGGCGTCGAGTTCGAGGGTTCCGGTGGGCACTCGGCGGAGCAGGAGTTCGAGCAACGCCTTGCGAGTTGCGCCGTCCGGCAGGGTAAGTGCGAGTTCTCGATCGCAGAGATCCTGGCCGCGAAGGCGCGCGTCGACGGTCTCCGGATGGGCGGAGGTCGCGACGAATGCCACGCCCGGGGTTGCGACGGCGCTGCGCAGTTGTTCGAGGATCAGTGCGGACACCGGTTCCGCGGTGGCCGGAAGCAGAGCGTCGATGTCACTGATCAGCAGTACGCCACCGCCGCGCACGGCAGCAACGGCGTCGACGATTCGCTGCAGGCGGGTATTCGCCTCGGTGGCACCGACTCCCGGGCCGTCCAGTTCGACCAGTTTGCGCGAGGACAGGACCGAGCGGGCCAACGTGGCTTTGCCTACGCCGGCGGGGCCCGTGATGAGGACGCCGAGGTGCGGTGAGGCGCCGAGCGTACGGAGCAGTTCTGGTTCGTCGAGTGCCAGGCCGAGCCACTCGGTCAGCTTGGCTGCCTGCGCCTGCGCGCCGACGAGGTGATCCAGCGGAACCGAGGGTGCAGGCTCGATTGCGACGGCGGCCGGACTGGAAACAAGCGCACTCGGTGTCAGTGTGCCCGCCGAGCCGGAACCCCAGTTGACCGCCGAATTCGGCTGGACGCTGACCGGACCACCGGCAGGTTCGACGGCCGTGACGGTGAGCAGTTCGGATGTCCACGCGACGCCGAAGGTACGGGAAAGCGCTTGGGTGGCTTCGGAAGTGCTCGTACCCGGACCGAGATCGCGGGGGAGGAGCGAGACCGTGTCGCCGACGCTGACGACCTTGCCCAGAAGGGCTTGTCGCAGAACCGTCGAGCTGATCGAATTTGTCGCCATGGACGAGCCGGTGACGGAGACGGATCGCGCTCCGTACACCGTCACCGGACCGACCACGACGGAAGAGTTCTCGGTCAGGCCGACGTTCGACATGGTGACGTCGTCGAGAAGGATCGTGCCTGCCGGGGTTCCGGTGGGCGCACGGCCCGCGACGGTCGCGGTGCCGCGGGCTCCCATGAGTGCGATGGCATCCCATTCGCGGATGCCCAACGCCGCCAACGCTTCGGGGTGCAAGCGCACGACCCCGCGGCGTAGGTCGGCGGCAGAGGTGTTGAGTCGAACGGTGAGGGCGAGTTCCGGCGAAGTCACCTCTCGAGAGTACGTCGTGGACTAGCGGGGTCGCCGCAATCCGAGACGAGCGGCCGAGCGGCGGCCACCGACGTTGGGTTGGCGTCGGATCGCGCGGCGTTCGGAAGGCTTGATGTCCCAGGTTTCGGGACGTGCTGCCACCCACCGCTTCGAGTGCACGGCAAACGGGATGTGCACCAGGTAGATCGCGATGAGAACGATCAGCAGGATGTACGGGTAGGTGATGAGTGCGGCTGCAGCCAACGTCACCAGGACGAGCAGGCCGGCCGCCATGTGCGGCGGCACGGATACCGACTTCATCGCCAGCGTCGGGATGCGGCTGACGATCAGTGCAGCCGAGAAGAGCGTCCACACGATGACGACGAAGTGCGAAGACCACCAGCCGTCACCCCACTGAGCCGTCGCGGCCAGGGGAGTGAGGGCGATGAGTGCGCCGGCCGGAGCCGGAACGCCGACGAAGTACTCACGTGCGTACGCGGGGACGTCGTCGTCGTCGAGCAGGGTGTTGAAACGTGCGAGTCGCAACACGATGCTGACCGCGTAGATCAACGCGATGATCCAGCCGATGCTGGTGCCGTCCAGCAAGGTCACGTACAGGACCAGGGCCGGGGCGACGCCGAAGGAGATGGAGTCGGCCAGTGAGTCGAGTTCGGCGCCGATCTTGCTGGTGGCGTCGAGCAGTCGCGCGATGCGGCCGTCGAGTGAATCGAGGACGGCAGCGGCGCCGATCATCGCGAGCGAGGTGCCGGGTTGTCCGTCGAGAGCGAATTTGACGGCGGACAGCCCGGCGCACAGCGCCAGGATGGTGATGACGGACGGCAGCAACCGCACCGCCTGGGTGCGTTTGGGCATCTTCGCGCCGGGTTGGGCTGCTCCCGGCTTCTTCACGGCTGACTTCATCTTCGGCGTCTTCACGGCAGTTGCGCGATAACTGTTTCAGCACCGATCGTGCGTTGTCCCGGCTCGACCAGGAGTGTGGTTCCGGCGGGGAAATAGGTGTCGACGCGTGAGCCGAAACGGATCAGTCCGTACGTGTCGCCGATCGGCAGGACGTCACCGACACCGGCGTAGCAGACGATGCGGCGTGCAAGCAGTCCCGCGATCTGGACAACCGCAACGTCGTGACCATCGGCGGTTTCGATCAGCATGCTGTTGCGCTCGTTGACCTCGCTGGCGTCGGCGAGATCTGCGGAGAGGAACTTGCCTGCCTGGTGAACGACCTCTTTGACCGTTCCACCGACAGGGCTGCGCTGGACATGCACGTCGAGAACCGACAGGAAGATGCTGACGCGCGGGCGCGGCTCGCTTCCGAGATTGAGCTCGGCGGGCGGAACGGCGTTGTCGACCAACGCCACCTCGCCGTCGGCGGGTGCGACGACGACGCCGATGCGGTTGGGCGGCACCCGGTGCGGGTGACGGAAGAACGTGGCGCATGCGGCGGCGGTGGTCAGACCGGCTCGGCGCACCCACTTACGGTTGCGGCCCAGAGCTGCAACTCCCAGCGGGGCCAGCACGAACGGCAGGCCGGCGGGATGAAGTGGCGGAATCGCATGGCGAACCAGATCGACGATATGTCCGATCCCGGTGGGTTGCGGGGTTCCGGGGGGTGTGGGTCGGCGTGCCACAGGCTCCTCTAACTACTCGGTAGGTCTTCTGCTGGTCGCACTGACAGTACGGGGTGGTAGAGCATCCATAGATTACGTGAACGCCTTCTCTCCTACAGGCTGTAGTGGCATCAAGTACGAGTAGTACCCGACACGGTCGCCGGTGCGTATCGCCAGCGGGAGCGTCGCACCGCTTACTCGGATCACCAGTTGCCGCCCCGGTTGGGCTGCGGCGGCGTCGCGCAGTCGCTGCCGGTCGACCAGTACTCGGAACTTCTCACGGGGATCTGTTCCGCCCGGATCCACCCGGGCACCACCGTCTTCGCCGACGCTGACGACGGCACTGTCCTCGGTGCCGTTGAGCAGGGCGGCAAGGTGGTCGCCGCTCAGTTCGACGGCGTTGTGGTGCTCGCGCAGGATTCGGTGATCAGGGAACTCTCCGTCCTCGATCAGGGGACTGGACACCTCACCTCCCGGATACGACGCAGTCACCGTGCGCGCGGAGAAAGTCAACGTCACGACGCCGGCGACGTCGCGTAACAATCGCGCGAAGGTGACGGGAACGACAGCGGACACCGTCAGAGCGGAGTGAACTTTCACCTCGGCGACCGCGAGCCGGAACTGATCAGTGGTGACAAACGCAGCGACGCCGTCGTGAATGTCGAGGTGGACGCCGCGAAGTATCGGGAACTCCGATTCCTCGTTCACTGCGAACAGCACGGCGTCGAGTGCGCGTCGTAGATCCCACGAGTCGATGTCCACGCCGCCGGAGGCAGGTAGCGAATCGATCAGCCGGTGAATTCGCCCCAGTTCGGCGCGGGCGTCGGCGAGACCGTCCTCGAGGTTGCGCAGATGGGCGTCCAGGCACGAATGGGGTTCCGGCCCGGTCAGGACGGCCATCATGTCGCGGATCGGAACACCGACGCGTCGCATACCGGCGATCATGCGGGCGTCGCGGAGCTGATCGTCGGTGTACCAGCGGTAACCGGTGTGCGGATCGACGGAATGCGGGACGAGCACGCCTTCCTTGTCGTAGAACCGCAGCGCGCTGATCGGGAGCGCCGACGCCCTGGACATCTCGCCGATCGTCAAGAGGGCGGAACTAGTGGTCACGGATCAATTCTGCCCGCAGTCGCTCGATAGCGCCCCTGATCATCCGGCCGTAACCGTCGTCGGCGAGTGTGCCGACCGACGCCTCGGCCTTCGTCAGATGCTCGACGGCCTCGGTGTCGCGTCCGAGTTTGCGGTAGTCGGCAGCCAGGTTGAGGTGCAGCGATGGATAGAAACCGGCGACCTGCAGCGATGCGTGGTGTTCCTGGGCTCGCGCGTCGGTCAACGAATCGGCAGCGTCGAGGGCGCGCAGGTCCCAGCAGAGCTCCTGAGCCGGGTCGTCTTGAACGTCGGCCATGTAGTGCGCGAGGGAGACGATGTGGAGCGCATCGGGGGCGGCGCTGATCTCTTCCCACATCTTCTCGAACGCAGAGCGAGCCCCGGCTCGATTGCCGGAGCTCGCCAATTCTTGTGCCTGCGCTATCTGTGTCATCACGGGATCCATGGAACGGATCCTGATGCCTCGACCAGGTCGAGGGTCAAGCAGAGGTGCGTGCAGCCGCCTCGGCCTCGCTCTTCACACGCTTCAAGGTGGCATTCATGCCTTCGACGAGTTCGACCTCGAAGTCGGCGTTTCCGCCCAGGACGGTCTTGACGAGGAACTGCGAGACCTTCGACGTTCCGGTGGGAGCCTCGCGACGCTCGGTCACTTTGGTGCCGGTAGCGGTCGGCTCGAGTTCGTAGGACCAGATCGTGCGGTTCTCCGCGATGCGGAACGCCACCGACTTGTTGGGCTCGAAGCGAACGACCTTCGACGACGTCGGCCAGACCAGCAGGCCCTTGCGGTTGACGTTGATCGTCTTGGCGCCCTCACGCACGGTCCCGCCGATTACCTTCATCACCTTGCACTGGGGGCTCCATTCGCCCATGCGCTGCAGGTCGGCGACGATTGCCCACACGTCCTGCGGTGATGCGTCGATGTCGATGCTTGCTTCGAGGGTGTTGGACACAGTCTCTCCAGTCGAGTTGATGCTACGTAAAGTTACAAACACTTTTGTCGATCGTAAGCGATCCGTCAATGGACCATGTGTGTCAGGTCACTGTACGGCCGTCCAACAGGGTCGTGCGGGAACACGCGCGGTGGTAGCGGACAATGGTTCGCGCACGTATGACGATCCATCCGACTGGAGTACCGAGAAGTGAACAGCGACGCCGCGACGCAGGATGGCCTCAAGCGAGGGCTGACAGCGCGCCATATCCGCTTCATCGCCCTCGGATCAGCCATCGGAACCGGACTGTTCTACGGCAGCGCCGAGGCCATCAAACGAGCCGGCCCGTCGGTGCTCCTGGCCTACCTGATCGGCGGTATCGCGGTCTACCTGGTGTTGCGAGCGCTCGGCGAGATGGCGGTCCGTAACCCGGTTTCCGGTTCGTTCAGCGAGTACGCGAACAAGCACCTCGGACCACTCGCCGGTTTCATGACCGGGTGGACGTACACGTTCGAGATGGTGATCGTGTGCCTCGCCGACGTCACCGCCTTCGGCCTGTACATGCAGTTCTGGTTCCCGGACGTACCGAGATGGATCTGGGTTCTGGCTGTCGTCTTCTTCATCGGCGCGATAAACCTGTTGAGCGTCAAGGTGTTCGGCGAACTGGAATTCTGGTTCACGCTCGTGAAGATCACCGCCATCATCGCGATGATCGCCGGCGGCATCGCGATCATCGTGTTCGGATTCGGCGTTCACGACACCGATGCCGGAATCAGCCACCTCTGGTCGGACGGCGGGTTCTTCGCGACGGGCTTCGGCGGATTCGTCGCGTGTTTCGCGATCGTCATGTTCGCGTTCGGTGGCACCGAGATCATCGGTATCACCGCGGGCGAAGCCGAGGATCCGGCGCAGACCATCAGGAAAGCCGTCAACACGGTCCCGGTGCGCATCATTCTCTTCTACATCTGCACCCTCGCCGTCATCATGGCGATCATTCCGTGGCAGACCATCAACTCCGACAACAGCCCGTTCGTCCAGATCTTCGAGAACCTCGGATTGGGAACGGCCGCATCGATCCTCAACATCGTCGTCATCACCGCGGCCCTGTCCGCCATCAACAGCGACGTTTTCGGTGCGGGTCGCATGATGTTCGGAATGTCGCATGCCGGTCAGGCCCCGCAGGTGATGAAGAGAGTCTCCGCCAACGGTGTTCCGTGGATGACCGTTGTCATCATGACCGGTGCCCTGTTGGTGGGAGTACTGCTCAACTACCTGATCCCGGACCAGGTGTTCCTCGTCATCGCCTCGCTGGCGACCTTCGCCACCATTTTCGTCTGGATCATGATCCTGCTCTCGCAGTTCCGTTCCCGCGCTCAGATGAGTGCAGACGAAACAGCGGCACTGAAGTTTCCAGTGCCGCTGTGGCCGTACGGTCAGATCTTCGCGATCGTGTTCCTGGCTTTTGTCATCGTGTTGCTCGGCGTCATCGCCGATACCCGAGTTGCGCTGCTCGTCGGTGCCGGATGGCTGGTTCTGCTGACGGGCGCGTACTACAAGTGGGTGAAACCGGCTGTCAGCGCAGCGGATCGAAGTGGCGCATGACGGTCGGCGTCTGAGCGCCGGTCATCGAGTCGGCCACCATCTTTCCGGTCAACGGACCCAGGGCGATTCCCCACATCCCGTGACCACCGGCGACGTGCACCCGCGGCGACTTCGTGGCTCCGATCAACGGCAAGCCGTCGGTAGTGCACGGTCGTGATCCCACCCACTCCTCTTCCCGCGCAGTCCAGTCGATGCCGCTGAGCATCGGCTTGGCTGCATCGATGATCGCCTGCACGCGGCGCGGATCCAGCGGCGCGTCAGGGCTGCGGAATTCCATCATTCCGGCCACTCGGAAGCGATCGTGCAACGGAGTGCATGCGACGCGCTGGGTGGGGAAATACACAGGGTTCTTGGGGAGGTGCTCGGGCTTGACACTGAAGCTGTATCCGCGTCCGGCCTGCACCAGTTTGCGCACACCGAACGGTGCTGCGAGCTTGTTCAAGCGGGCACCGCTCGAGATGACTACGGAGTCACCGTCGCGTGAATCACCGTGTGCACTGCGAACAGTGACTCCGCCGACCCGATCGTCGATCTGCGTGACGTCGAAACCGCTGACGATTTCTCCACCGCGTTCACGAACCGCGTCCGCCAACGAGTTCACGAACAACGGGGGATCGATGAAACGCTGATTGCGCAGGCGCAAACCGGCTTTCACACCCTGGCCGAGTGAAGGCTCGAGCGAATGAATCGCGTCGTAGTCGAGGAGGTCGAAGTCGACTTCTCCGCCGGCAGCTTCGACGTGGTGGAACTCGTCCACCAAGGTCTGTCGGTCCTTCTCGGACGCAAACGCGGCGAGGAAAGGATCGGCCAGGCGCGTCAGCTCTTTGACGCCACCGTCGGCGAGTTCGTCGTACGCGCCCAAGGCTGTTCGGTTGACCTCGGTGTAGACCGACATCGCTTCCTGCCACTTCGACTGCGCGCAGTGGCGCGCGAACCCGACCAGGAACCGAATCAGCTTCAGATCGGTGGTCAGTGGCACGTACACCGGGGACGACGGGCTGAGCATCGCGCGCAAGCCGTATTGGAGCACTGCGGGTTCGGGCAGCGGAAGCGTCAATGCGGGGGCAAGCCAACCGGCGTTGCCCCAGCTCGCGTCGGCTGCGACGCCGTCGCGATCGACGACGGTGACCTCGACTCCACGTTCCTGCAAGAACCAGGCCGTCGACAATCCGACAACACCCGCACCGACCACGACCACACGATCGGGGCTCTGACGAGTTCCCATGACGCACTCCTTCTACAGACTCTGCTCGAACCGAGACGCCGGTCACATCCGGCTCTTCTCTCAAGCATGAATCGCGGGGGCGGCAAAAGGACTGGCCGTTCGGCCACAGCTTCGGGGAATGCGTTGTGCGAGTGCACAGCCCTCGCTTGGGAAGCGAATCACAGTGAGTCGGTTCGTGAATGCGCTGGAACTTTTGAATTAATACTAAAGTATTAACCATCTCTCGAATGAGCTGCGTTGTTAATACTTTAGTATTAATGTTTCGCTGAATGTTAGTTCCTTGGTATTAGTCGCGTGCAAATCCTGGATGTAAGTGGGGGCGCCATTTCAAGTTGTCGAGAGATTTCTTTCAAAAACTGTTACAAGTTCTAGTAATTGAGGTATGGTGACGGTCATCACATAAACGGCAAATCGTGAATGGCCTTCAATCGTCGATCAGCTGTTCCAACTTACCGCTCGGTGTGAGCATCCAGTGGAATGGGTGCTACCAAACCAGCTGATTGGAGGTGGTTTCTCACGGTCGGACGTCATCTTTTTCGGAATCGAGACATGATTCCCGGGTGATGTCGTATCGCTAATCTCCGTTGTCAAGATTTCGGTCGTGCATCGGTAGTGAACAAATCCTATCGTGCTGCGCACGGCCTCAAAGACTTCCCCTTCGCCGCGAAAATTCCGGTGATGCGGAGGCTGTCAATGCAGTAGTTCAACTTTACTCGAACTGCGTTTTGGCAGGAAGTGCTATCAACGCTATAAACCGATCCCGAAAGGGAATGAGGAGTAGAAGATATGCATGTTTCAACGGCAAAACGTACGGTGGCCGCTCTAGCAGTAGCAACTGCTTCGGCGGGCATGGGATTCGCAGCAGTTGCACCGGCGTCGGCAACTGCAGGTACGACGGTGACGAGCTATAACCAGGCGTGCCGCGCTGTAAGTGTTGGGCAGACCGTGGATCAGGTAGTTCCAACCTCGGTCACGGCTAACCACGTCACTGTGAATGCCACGCCCGGGGTAAATTCATACACCCTTCAGCCCGGTTCAGCGACGACGCCCAGCAGTTCTGGCGTCTCGGGTGTCACATTCCTCGGCATTGATGACGTCAGGCTTGTCTACCGCTATGACCCAGCGACGTTCGTCGCAGGATCGGCCGCACTGGTGGCCGGTTCCGGTTCGGGCTACACAGGCACGGTCACTCTCACCGATACCGGATCGCAACTGATCGTGGACGGTGCGGATGTCGGCGTAGGCGTGACATACCAGCTTCCGAAGATCAGTTTCCAAACTCGGAACAGTGCGTTGGACGTGAAGTTCGACACTCAGGGCACCGCGGCCCAGATGTATAACTTCTCGGCGAATTACTTCCGTTTCACATCGAAGGCGTCAGTGCCTATCTTCGGGACAGTCAGTGCGCCGACCTCATGCATTCCCGCCAATGCGGTGGGTGCGACCGGTAGTTACCCGGCACTGAATTCGGGTGCGGGCGTTCTGCATCCATAGTCAATCCGGACCCCGGTGATTAGCAGCGCTCCCTGACACCCCACTCAGGCAGCGCTGTTTTGCGTAGTCTTGTGCGTGAGTGCCAGAAGTGTGTGCCGGGAGGCGCTTCCAGACCATGTGGATGCGAGTTACGTGCAGAATTACCCGCTCGACAAGAATCCCGACCTACCGCAGTGGTAGGCCGGGCTCGTAATGTCTTGGTGAATAAGGGATCAGGATGCGATGACGGTCGAGTTGCTCTCGAGCTCACGCGTCTTTGCGGCTTCCTTCAGTTCCTCGAAACTCGCGCGAAGCAACTCCAGGTAGTGGCCTAGATCTGGCATCGTTGCGGCGTCTGCAATCACGTTGAGCGTTAGGTTGCCGCCACTCGCAGCTACCATGAAGTGCCGCAGCCCGTCACCGTCGACCGGTGCTTGATTAGCGAGTACGGCAGTGCCAGTTGCCCCGTTCAGGGTCAGTCCGTTGACCGAGAGCGGAATGTTACTCACCATCGTGTGCTGATACCGCGGCCCATCCGGCTTGTAGTCGTCATGGTGACGTGAATATGCCATCAACCGCGCTATCGGAGCGGGTAGGGTCTCCAACACTGTGCTCATCCGCCGGACCGCTGTGTGGGACGTACGGGCCTTCTCCGAGCGTGCAGACTCTGCGATGAGAGCGAGTCTCTTCAGCGGATCCGTGATCGTGGTGTGCATGTTCACGGACAGATTCACCAATTGGTTTGCGGACTCCCACTCCTCTTGCTTGCGCATGGACCGCGGAACCATCGCGAACAGAGAACCTCGAGGCGCTTCGCTCTTCTCGGTAAGGTATCGCGCCATCGCGCAACCGACCACAGCCAGAAGGACGTCGTTGACAGTCGCTCCGGGGACTGCGTTCTTCACATGCCGAACCTCGTTGCCTGCGAGGATGATCGGCTCCACCAATGCCGACCCGCTTACCTTGCAGTTGAAGCGGGTGCTAGTACTTTCGTAGATGCACTCGTCCCATTCTCCAGCACTCTTCGCCTCGACTACCGCACGGGCAGCAGCCCGATTGCCCGGAATGCTCTTGGCGAACTGGATAAGTTGGCCGGGGAAACTCAGCACTGATCGCGTGAAGAGACGTCCCCGTAGGAACCGTATTGCAGGTGCTGATTTCCTCGGCCGTTGCGCATCCGAAAATATGGCTTCACCCAGCATTCGGATCGCGATTCCGTCGGCCGCGCTGTGATGAGACTTGAGCACAACCGCCGTCAGCCTGCCGGGTAGAGCGTCAAGCCCCTCGATCCCCGTGAAAAAGTGCAGTTCCCAGGGTGGGCGGCTGAGATCCATTCTCGAGGTCAGCAGGGCGCTGAGCATTTCTTGAAATGGTGCCCAACCCGGCTCGGAAATCGCGTTGACCCGCACGTGGTCGCCCACATCCAGGTTGGGGTCTGGAACCCAGTACGGATGGCCGAGTCCCAGTGGCGTGTGCTGGATTCGGTGGGTGAACATGCGATTGTGTCCGAGCCTGGCGGTGACCCAATCGACGGCTTGCGCCTGCGTGAATTCTGCGGCTGGGTGCTGAGATGTTTCGAAGAAGTACACGCCGACCAGATGCTTCAGGTGGCCGGCGGACTCGTTGTAGACGAAGTCCGCGTCTCGCGGATTCACCTGTGTGACAGCCGCATCCAGCAGGTTGGGCAGTCTCATGTCGAACTCCTCACGTGGCGGGTGCCGGATCAAAGTGTCCGTGCCCCGGAACTCTCGTGGCCCGGAACTCTCGTGCCTGGAAAACTCTCGTGCTCGGAACGCGAAATGACCCCCGAGGCGAATTGGAGCCTCGGGGATCATCGAAGTTCAGAGTAGAGAAGTTGCACCAGAGAATTTACTTCTGCAGAATGGTACTTCCCAGGCCGGTCAACTCTATGGTCCCAGTAGCCCAGGCGATCAAACTGGTGATATATCTTTGCAGCATTGTAAATCACCTTTCCTTAGAGCGGCGTCGGCGTGTACGCGGACAGGGTGTTGAGATACTTCGCGAACGTACCTACTAGGTCGATTGAGCCAAATCCCACCAGATCCGACAGATAGCTCATTGAAAGATCGAACATTATTGTCTCCTCTCCCGACTACGGGGCAACGGTCGAGCCGAGGGCGGTCTGAATGCTTCCACCAATACCTGCAGAACCGCTAGCCATTAGGTTGATGGCTGCGGAGATAGACTTGAAGATGCCGTCGACTATTGCCTGCACATAAACGAACGGGGGAAGCAATGATTGCGAATCAATGCTCGTGACTGCGTCGATGATACTTGCTGTATCCACTATGCTAACGCTCCTTGCGGTAGATTTTTATCACGGTAGGAAATTCTGTTGAAGTCAGCCGAGTGGGGGTTGCCAGTCGAAGTCGACTGACGCCATGGAGCCTCTGTATACGAGCAATGAAATGATCTGCAAAATTATCGGTTCCTTGAGGTAAGGCACCATCGATCCTAGATCCATCGTTTACTCCTGTCGTTGGGTGATGTTCTGAAATGGATCAGGGTTGCGATGAGCCGGTCTCGATTAATCCGGCTAGCGAGCCGGTGGCGCCCTCGATGCCGGGCACTAGGGATCCGCTCCATACATTGTCCAGTAATCCGGTGAACAACGCAGCCGTTGCTTGAAGGAACATTGCGATCATATGAAGTTCCATCCTTTCGATAGATCTGGAAGACTTTTTGTACATCGGCGCATGCTTGTTGCATTCCACAAAGAGCAGGTTCGACTAGTGCACGGACCCTTGCGATCGTTCTGCTAAGAGATCCGTGTGGCGTTCGGGGTCTTATGTGGCGTGACGAGAATGAGGTTAGCTCGAGCAAGTCCACTTTGACTAGGAATTTGTAGAACCAAACTGAAACGTGTTTCATTTATGCTGGTCAGGCAACCAAAATGGCCTATTTGGGCCGTGAGAGGAAGATCTTGCGGAACGCTAACCAGATTGCAAGATTGATGATTGCCGAATTGCTGGGTTTTGGGAATCGTGGCCGGTAATTATGACTTTTGGCGGACTGGTCGTTAATACTTTTGGGTGATATTTTGTCGAATACCTCCCAAAGTGGAGCGGCACGGGAGATGCTCCGATACCTTCTTCGCCGGCTCAGGAACTTCGTAGTTTGAACTGAAGCATCAGGATCAGTCGAGTGTCCGCGTCGCTCAGGTCAACCCCGCACATCTCCTTGCAGCGGCGTAATCGATTGCGGAGAGTGTTGGGGTGAACATGCAATGCTGCGGAGGAACTCGCGACATCACCGCCCTTGTCGAGGAAGGTGTGGGCCGTTGCGACGAGTTCGCTTCCATGTCGACGGTCGTACCCTTCCAGGGCGTGCATAGGTGTGGCGGTGCTCAGTCCGTCGAATATGTCGGCAACATGTAAGGCCAGTACCGACGCCAAGGTGTCGTTCATACCCGCGACAATCCCGCCGGACCGGTTGTGTCGCAGCGCGCCCAGAACATGGTCGGCGTCGGCGCGTGACAAATGGCATTCGCTGGCTGATTTCACGGTGCGGCCCACCGCAACGGCAAGTTGTGCTCGTGTGCGGGCGCGGCTGAGGAAGTCCTCCAACAGTCGGCGGGCGTTCGCTTCGTCAGCGCCGACAACAAGGTACGTCGAGTCGATCAACTGTGCGATCACGGCGTCGACGGCCAGAGTGTCGAGGTACAAGCTCAAGGACGCGACCAACCCCGCCGGCAGTGGTCCCGCAACGGTTCCGACGGCGACGACGGTGAGCGGGCCTGCCAACCGCAAGTCGTCTGCGGCGCGGAATGCGGGTTCGCCACCGCCGATCAGAGCTTGGACGCGCTGGGATTGGCGACGGCGTGTGCTGTCGACCCGGTCACGCTCCGAGGCGATTCTCTCGGCCACGACAGATACCGCGGATCGAAGTATCGATTCCTGTGTGGGCGTCGGTGTTCCGGCGAGTGCGACCCAGATCGAGCCGACGGGGTGATCGTTCTCGCGAACTGCGATGACCAGGCGCGGCGTGATCGCAGGGTCTTCGAGATCAACGTAGATTGGGTCGCTCTCTCGGTGGAGACGATCGAATACTCCTGCATCGGAGAGTAATTGGCGGAATCGGCTGGGTACCTGCCGGCCGAGGATCGTGCCGATGCGGGCTTCGTCCACGGCCTGCTCGCCGCCGGAGTACGCGAGGACAGTCGAGTTCTCGTCCTCGATCGTGACTGGAGCGCCGAGCAATTCGGCCAGAGAACCGGCAACGGAGAATAGGTCGTCGTCGCGCAGGTCCATGGGTGGGAGCCTACTGAGCGATCGACGGATTTCGGGTTCCGACGCCTCGGCAGGACCTCGATGGCGAATATAGGCTGGTGCAATGGCCGACATCGAAGGTGTTCTGTTCGATATCGACGGAGTCCTGCTCACGTCCTGGCAGCCGATCGAGGGAGCAGGGGAAGCAGTACGCGAAGTTCGGCGGCGCGGATTGGCCTGTGGGTTTCTGACCAACACAACCTCGCGCAGTTCGACGCTCATCGCGCAGGGGTTGTGCGACGCCGGTATCGAGGTCGAGGCGAGCCAGATAGTTACTGCCGCCAGGCTCACGGGGGAGTACGTGCGGGCGACGTATCCGGACGCGCGGGCGTGGGTCCTCAATCACGGTGACGTGTCTGCCGATCTCGAGGGAATCGAATTCGACGACGCCGATCCTGAGGTCGTGATTCTCGGCGGTGCCGGCCCGGAGTTCACTCACGAGGCGCTGAGCCGAGTGCTCGAACTTCTGCTCGCCGGTGTGCCCGTCGTCGCGATGCACCGCGGGATGATGTGGGAGACCGTAGACGGCCTTCGGATCGACACCGGAACGTACTTGCCGGGCTTCGAGGAAGTGGCAGGTGTAAATATCGCCGCAGTGGGTAAACCGTCTCTCACGGGGTTCCTGACAGCCACGGAGCTGATGCATGTCGAACCTGAGGCGACTGTGATGGTCGGCGACGACCTGATCGGGGACGTCCTCTCCTCACAACGAGTCGGCTTGACCGGAGTTCTGGTGCGCACAGGCAAGTTTCGGCAAACAGTGCTCGATCTGTCGGTTCAGAAGCCTGATCATGTCATCGATTCGGTCGCGGATCTTCCGGCCCTTCTCGGGGTCGTCCTCGAGGCTTGACCAGGCGGGGGTGACGGACTTCACTCGAGCGGGTACTCTCGCGCCCGAATCAAATGAACTTGTTCCTCGAAGGAGTTTTCTATGCCCTTGATCTCGTCAGTCTGGTTCCGTCGCTCATCCTCTCGAGTCAGCGGAATTTCCAGTAGTCGGTTGGGGGGCCGCCTGGCGAGAACAGGGGCTGTGATGACTGTAGGTATGGGGCTCGCCGCCGGGCTGGCGCTGACCGGTGCGGGAGCTGCTTCGGCAGCCCCCGTCACGTGTGTCTCGCCGCCGTCGGCCAATGACATCCAGGTCTCCGAGACCGCGAGCTGCGGCGCGCAGTCCGTCGGAGCCGGCCGTTCGCAGGCCGGTGCTGCCGAGAGCGGTACCGCTGTGAGCGTCGCCGCCGACAACGGCTACTCCAATTCATATGCAAACGGCTTCGGAACCGCGCTGGGGGCTTCTCGCGGTAACGGTCAGGCGCAGGCATTTGCGCTCGGCGGCGGTATCGCGCGGGCCGGGGCGGCTGACGGCAACGTCACCTTCGCCATCGCCGGTTACGGAGCGGGCGCTACGGCCGATGCCAACGGCGTCGACTGCGTCGGAGTGCTCTCGTTTGCGGTCAATTTGAGTAACGGACAGTTCTGCATCGCGGGCTGAGGCTCAACCTTGCACTCGGCACGCTCGAGTGCTAAAAATGCAGTTGGCACTCGCGAACCGTGAGTGCCAGGTCGAGGCAGTGAGACCGGGAACCATAGACACCCCCGGTCGTCCGTCGCGGGCACTGACTAGACCACAGGCGTAGATGGGTGACCAGGCAAATCGGTCGCCCGTGTAATGAGGTGACTGGTCAAACGGTCGCCTTGTGCCGATGAGGTGACCCGACGAGCGGTCACCTTGTGTGTCACCCCCTATCCGGAGGATCACTTCGCAATGGCAAAGATCATCGCGTTCGACGAAGAGGCACGTCGTGGCCTCGAGCGAGGCCTCAACGCCCTCGCCGACGCTGTCAAGGTGACGTTGGGCCCCAAGGGTCGCAACGTCGTTCTCGAAAAGAAGTGGGGCGCCCCCACGATCACCAACGATGGTGTTTCCATCGCCAAGGAGATCGAACTCGACGACCCGTACGAGAAGATCGGCGCCGAGCTCGTCAAGGAGGTCGCCAAGAAGACTGACGACGTCGCTGGCGACGGCACCACCACCGCTACCGTTCTCGCACAGGCTCTGGTCCGTGAAGGCCTGCGCAACGTCGCAGCCGGCGCGAACCCGCTCGGCCTCAAGCGCGGCATCGAGAAGGCTGTCGAGGCTGTCACAGCTCGCCTGCTCGAGACCGCCAAGGAGATCGACACCAAGGAGCAGATCGCTGCTACCGCCGGTATTTCCGCCGGCGACCCGTCCATCGGTGAGCTCATCGCCGAGGCTATGGACAAGGTCGGCAAGGAAGGCGTCATCACGGTCGAGGAGTCCAACACCTTCGGCCTGCAGCTCGAGCTCACCGAGGGCATGCGCTTCGACAAGGGCTACATCTCGGCGTACTTCGCCACCGATGCAGAGCGTCAGGAAGCCGTCCTCGAAGACGCGTACATCCTGCTCGTCAGCTCCAAGATCTCCACGGTCAAGGACCTGCTGCCCCTGCTGGAGAAGGTCATCCAGTCCGGCAAGCCGCTCCTGATCATCGCCGAGGACGTCGAGGGCGAAGCTCTCTCCACCCTCGTGGTCAACAAGATCCGTGGCACCTTCAAGTCTGTTGCCGTCAAGGCTCCCGGCTTCGGTGACCGTCGTAAGGCTCAGCTCGCCGACATCGCCATCCTCACCGGTGGCGAGGTCATCAGCGAAGAGGTCGGACTCTCCTTGGAGACCGCAGGCCTCGAGCTCCTCGGCCAGGCACGCAAGGTCGTCATCACCAAGGACGAGACCACCATCGTCGAGGGTGCCGGCGACGCCGACGCAATCGCCGGTCGTGTCAGCCAGATCCGCGCCGAGATCGAGAACAGCGACTCGGATTACGACCGTGAGAAGCTGCAGGAACGTCTGGCCAAGCTGGCCGGCGGCGTTGCAGTCATCAAGGCCGGCGCTGCTACCGAGGTCGAGCTCAAGGAGCGCAAGCACCGCATCGAAGATGCAGTGCGTAACGCAAAGGCAGCCGTCGAAGAGGGCATCGTCGCCGGTGGTGGCGTTGCACTTCTCCAGGCAGCTCCCGCACTGGACGATCTCAAGCTCGAAGGTGACGAGGCAACCGGCGCGAACATCGTTCGCGTTGCACTGTCCGCTCCGCTCAAGCAGATCGCATTCAACGCAGGCCTCGAGCCCGGCGTTGTTGCGGACAAGGTCTCCAACCTGCCCGCAGGTCACGGCCTCAACGCTGCGACCAACGAGTACGGCGACCTGCTCGCTGCAGGCATCAACGACCCGGTCAAGGTCACCCGCTCGGCACTGCAGAACGCAGCGTCCATCGCGGCTCTGTTCCTGACGACCGAAGCCGTTGTCGCTGACAAGCCCGAGAAGGCCGGGGCGCCTGCAGGCGATCCGACCGGCGGCATGGGCGGCATGGACTTCTGAGTCCATCTCCACCTAGCTCCTGGAGCCCGGCCCACCATTCGGTGGGCCGGGCTTTTGCTCGTGCGGAGGAGGCAAGTTTCGATGACTTGGCAGCGGCAGCTGCGATGCAGATTGCGGATTCACCTAACCAAGAGGTTGCCTCCTGATCGATCGGAATCACAGGCACCTTTTCCGATTGCTGGATCCGGTGATACCCAACGATTCCGAGCAGAACCCAGAGGATCGGCATGTCAGCTCGCTACAATTCGGACATTCGTTCAGCGTCGGAATTGAGGGGCATGCATGATCTTTCGGAACTCGTTGCCAGCCGCGGTATCTCAGATGGGGCCGCGAGACGCGGAGTTCGTCTACAACGAGTCCGGCGGACATCTGAGCCACATGGTGTGCGCCTACTTCTTCGACACGACGGGCCATCCGCTCGCAGAGATGACGCACGACGACGCGGTTCGGTGGATCACCGAAAGATTCGGATACTGGCCGCTGTTCACGAGTCGACTCCAGCGAGTTCCGCTGGATCTGGACTATCCCTATTGGGTCCCGGCCGATTTCGACGTCGATGATCACGTGCACGTCCATCGTGCCCCGGTTGCCGGGTGGGCGCCGGTTCGTGAATTGCTCGGGCGCTCGCTCGGTGAGCCGATGGACTTGTCCCGGCCGCCCTGGGAGTTGCACGTCATGACCGGAGTGCACGGGATCGACGAGCTACCGGGCAATCTGACGCTGATCATGCTCAAGACCCACCACGGGGCCGGTGACGGTCTGGCGATCCGCGATCTGACCAACCTTCTGTTCTCCGGTCCGCCGAAACCGGAGACGAAGCGTGCCGGTTCGGGGCTTTCGTCGCTGGATTTGATCGGGCGCACGGTCGTGGGTCTGCCCGGCCAGGCGATCCGTTTCGGCCGGGGTCTGTCCGTGACAAAGGTTGCGGCCGAGACGGTTCGGGAGGCGGAAGAGGCCGGAGAGCTGCCTACGTACTCGGCCGACCGCCTACCGACCCGATTCAACGGCGTGCTGGGCGGAGACATGACGATCGATTTCCTGACGCTGGACGGCGCAGACATCAAAGCGATCCGAGCGGCCGTTCCGGACGTGACGGTCAACGACATCTTCCTGACCGTGGTCGCCGGTGCTCTCGACGCATACCTGTCGGAAAAGGGCGAGAAGTCGGCCAGTGGGTTGGCGGCGATGGTTCCCCGATCGATGCGGCAGATAGCCGAATGGGAATCGGCCAACCAACTGGCGCTGTTGACGGTCGATCTGCACACGGACGTCGAAGATCCGGTCGAGCGGCTGACACTGATCAGGGATTCGGCGCTGATGGCAAAGGGGCGGAGTTCGCACCCAGCCGTCCGTCGTTACGGCACACGCATCGAAACCTCGCCTGCGGCTCTGCTCAGACTCACCGGTCTCTCGCGTCGGCTCAACAAGCTGGACCCTTCGCACAAGGTCATTCAGAACACGACGATCAGCAATGTCCCGGTATCAGTCGACGGCAATGTTTTCGAGGGTGCGCCGGCGGTGGCAGTTCTCGGCGGGCAGGCGCCGGTCGACGGAGACATTCTGCGCCACTTCCTCATTGCCGCGCGTGGAGGTTCTCTGACGCTCAATGTCATCGTCTCGCGAGAGACGATGCCGGATATCGAGCACTACATCGAATTATTGCGGGTGGGGTTCACGACGCTTCTGCAGGCAGTTTCCGACCAAAATCGTGAGTTGGTCGAACGATAATCTCTCGGCACCCCCGGCTTTACGCCGCCTGTCATTCCCTGAGTTTTCGGATTGGCGTCATTTCCTCGTCCCAAGCGAACCACTGAACATCTTGGTTGGGCAGCGTCAGTGGCCTGGCCGTCAAGGGTCTCGAGGCCCTCGCTGCGCTCAGCGGTGGAGAGTTGAAGGCCGCCAAGTGGATTGTTGATTTCGGGGCCTGCTCGTGTTGGCGCGTAGGCCCCGAAATACCTTTTGTCGGCGCGTAATTCTCGCCATGTGAATTGCCGGAATTCTCACCCTAATGGCATGAGCATCCAGGCGGCGAGATATACCAATGCCGCGGTTCCACCCGTGCAAATAGCGGCGATAACGGCGAGTAGACGGACAAGATTGACGTCGGCGCCGAAGTAATCTGCAATTCCGCCGCACACTCCGGCGAACATTTTCTTGTCGTTGGAACGGGTGAAGGGGCGAGGTGTGTTGCTTTCGAATGTCATGCTTCAATTCTGAAGCGAGATCGGATCAGGCACCATCGGGGACGACCCCCATCTGCACCCTGATCTTTTGAGCCCGTCGTGTCATACCCCGGTAGTTCATCCCAGCTTCACCGAACGGTTGCTGCGGGAGACTAACTTGTCGGCGGTGACCGATTTAGCAGAACGCCGACCGTTCCTCAGCGCCTTCGCGGACCTCTCGACCGCCGTCGATCTGGCCGACACCGCCGCCTTCACCGTCGACGACAATGACGACGACGATCCGGTGCTGCTGACGTCGCCGGACGGTTTCGAGGTCGACACCTGGCGGGAGGGATACCCGTACGACGCACGGATGCCTCGGGACGAGTACGAAATGTCCAAGCGTCTGCTGCAGATCGAACTCCTCAAGCTGCAGAACTGGTCGAAAGAAACCGGCGCACGGCACGCCATTGTGTTCGAAGGACGCGACGCTGCCGGCAAGGGCGGAACGATCAAACGATTCATGGAGCACCTCAATCCTCGTGGCGCTCGCGTCGTCGCGCTGGAGAAGCCGTCGGCTCGCGAGTCGACGCAGTGGTACTTCCAGCGCTACGTGCAGCACCTTCCCGCCGCCGGGGAACTGGTGATGTTCGATCGATCTTGGTACAACCGGGCCGGGGTCGAGCGGGTCATGGGTTTCTGCACCGACGAGGAGCACGAGCGATTTCTGCGCCAGGTGCCGTTGTTCGAGCAGATGCTCGTCGACGACGGCATCAGCTTGATCAAGTTCTGGTTCTCGGTTTCACCGCTGGAGCAGCGCACGCGGTTCGCGATCAGACAGGTCGATCCCGTGCGGCAGTGGAAGCTTTCGCCGATGGACATCGCTTCTCTGGACAAGTGGGATGCGTACACGGCGGCGAAGGAAGAGATGATCCGGTTCACCGATACCGCCACCGCTCCGTGGACCGTCATCAAGAGCAACGACAAGAAACGCGCGCGGATAAACGCGATGCGTCACGTGCTCAGTCAGTTCGATTACGACAACAAGGATTACGAGATCGTGGGTACTCCGGATCCGCTGATCGTGGGAAGCCTCGAATAGTCGGCGCGTGGGCTCTGCCCATCCGCGGCGTGGGTGGTTAGTGTGAGTTGAATGGAGACCGTACCGATCCAACTCCCCGACGGCACCGTGACCCCGATCCGTCTGTTTCCCGGACCGAACGACGACGCACCCGTGGTGGTGATGTTGCCAGGGCTCGGAGTTCCCGCCGGGTTCTACGATCCGGTGGCGCAGGCCCTGGTCGAAGCCGGCTTCAATGCGGCCATCGGTGAACTGCGCGGCCAAGGTGACAGCAAACCGCGCCCGAGCGCGTCGAGTGCTTTCGGATATCAGGAACTGGTCTCGATCGATTGTCCGGCGACGTTCGAGGTGGTGCGCGAGCGGTTTCCGGCCAGCACACCATTTCTGATGGGGCACAGCATGGGCGGCCAGATCGGGGTCATGTACGCGTCGAGGATTCGGGGCCGGCTCGGCGGACTGATCCTGGTTGCCTCCGGATCGCCGTATCACCGCGGATTCCCCGGAATCCGTGCGCCCGGACTCTATCTGGGTTCGTCCGCGATGTCGGTGACAGCCAACATTGCCGGCTTCTGGCCGGGAGACCGGGTCAACGTCGGCGGCTTCGGTCGACAGTCGAAAGTACTGATCACCGATTGGGCACGGTTCGCCAGGACCGGTCGCATGGAACCCATCGGTGCGGATATCGACTACGAGGAGCGGATCGCTCGCCTGACCTTGCCGGTTCTGTCGATCACGATCGAAGGGGACGATCTCGCTCCACGCCGGTCGGCAAAGAACCTGGTGGACAAGCTCTCCGGGGCCCAAGTGACGATGACGCACATCGACGAACCACTCGGTCACAACGGTTGGATACGCAATCCCACCGCTGTGAGCGAGCGCGTCGTCGCGTGGTTGCGCGACCGCTGAAAGATCAGGCGAGCTTCTGCCAGAGGAACTCGTAGGTCAGCGCGGTCTTGAATGCCAGCTGAGCATTGTCCGCGGCGCCGCCGTGGCCACCCTCGATGTTCTCGAAATACAGCACCTGCTTGCCCAGCTCTTCCAGCCGTGCGGCCATCTTGCGGGCATGCGCGGGGTGGACGCGGTCGTCGCGGGTGGATGTCGCGATCAGGATCGGTGGGTACGACGCGGCGGCGTCGATGTTCTGATACGGCGAGTACTCCGAGATGAATGCCCACTCCTCCGGGACATCGGGGTCACCGTATTCGGCCATCCAGGACGCGCCGGCCAGCAGGAGATGGAATCGACGCATGTCCAGCAGCGGGACCTGGCAGACGATGGCGCCGAAGAGTTCGGGGTACTTGGTCAGCATGATGCCCATCAGCAGGCCGCCGTTGCTTCCGCCCTGAGCTGCCAGAAGATCCGGGGTCGTGATTCCGCGATCGACGAGGTCTCTCGCGACGGCAGCAAAGTCTTCGTGCACCTTGTGGCGCCCAGCCTTGAGAACCTGTGTGTGCCAACCGGGTCCGTACTCGCCGCCACCACGAATGTTCGCAACCACATAGGTTCCGCCCTGCGTCAACCAGGCACGGCCCAGAGAACCGCTGTACGACGGCGTCAGCGAGATCTCGAATCCGCCGTACCCGTAGAGCAGGGTGGGGCCGGGCTCGCTACGCGGATTGCGGACCACGAAATAGGGGATGAGGGTGCCGTCGGCGGAGGTGGCGAAGAACTGCTCCGTGGTGATGTCCTCGGCGTCGAAGAACGCGGGAGCCTGCTTGAGGGCAGTGGGTTCGGTTTCGCCGATCACGCCGTGCAAAAGAGTTGCAGGGGAGGTGTATCCACTCGAATTGACGAAGTACTCGTTGCTGACATCAGGGTCGGTGTCGAGAATTTCGATACTGGTCAGTTCTGGAAGCCCTTCGAAAGGTCGATCCTCCCAGCCGTTTTCGCCCGGCGTCAGGATTCGCAGCGTCGTGCGCACGTCGGTCAGGACCACCAGAATCAGATGATCGCGTGTCCAGGTGTAGTGCTCGAGCGAGGAATGTGCGTCGGGTTCGAAGATCGATGTCAGTGCTCGTGAGCCGGCAAGGAAATCGTCGTAACGGATGGCAAGCAGTGCGCCGGTCGGATATTCGGTGTCCTCGACGGCCCACACGGACTTGGTGCGGATCAACAACCACTCGTGGTGAATCGAGATCCCGGCGTCCTCGGGGACGTCCACGAGCACCAGTTCACCGTCGGGGCGAACTTCGAAATGCTGAGAGTTGTAGAAATCGACCGAGCGAGTGACGAAGTCCCGTTCGAACCCGGGCGTCGGATCGTGCGAAGCCGAGATGGCCACGTCCGTGGCCTGGCCCTCGTAGACGGTCTCGGCGCTGGAGAGGGGAGTGCCGCGCTTCCACCGCTGGGCCAGACGGGGATATCCGGAATCGGTGAGCGACCCCGGTCCGATATCCGTTCCGACGTAGACGGTATCGATGTCGATCCAGTCGATGTCGGTCTTGGCCTCGGGAAGGTAGAAGCCGGGATTCTCGCCCTCGGGAGCGAGGAACTCGCGCTTGTCGATGTCGAACTCGCGAACGACCGCCGCGTCTGCCCCGCCGCGGGAGAGGCTGATCAATGCACGGTTGCGGTGTGGCCGTAGAAGTTGCGTGCCCTTCCAGACCCAGTTCTCGCCCTCGGCCTCGGCCAGGGCGTCGAGGTCGACCAGGACGTCCCATTCCGGGTCGTCGGTGACGTACTGATCGAACGTCGTGCGTCGCCACAATCCGCGAACGTGGGTGCTGTCGCGCCAGAAGTTGTAGAGGAACTCACCTCGACGGCGGACGTAGGGGATTCGCGCGTCGGTATCGAGGATCTCGCGCACGTCGCTCTGTAGTCGATCGAAGCGCTCGTTGTCGGTGAGCTGCTCCTCGGTCACGGCATTGTGCTGACGGACCCAATCGAGTGCAGACTCACCGGTCACGTCTTCGAGCCAGAGGTAGGGGTCGTCGCCGGTGGTGGGCTGCTGATCGGAAGTCATACGTCCATTCTTACTGCTCGCTCCCGACAGCACTCGACCCCGCTCCCGAAACACTGGAGCGGGGTCGAGTGAGAACGAATCGGGTCAGACGCCCAGGGAGTGAGCGAGCATCGGCCAGGAGTTGTGGAGATCGTCCTGCCAGTAGCCCCACGAGTGGGTGCCGGTCGGCTTGAAGTCGAAGGTGGCCGGGATCTTCAGATCGCTCAGGCGGTAGGCGAGGTTGTGGGTGCAGTAGTTGACCGCTGCCTCGATGACGCCGCCGACGATCGCCTGGTTGGCGAGCGCACCGACCTGACCGTTGATCGCGGGATTGGCGAGAGTGTCGTGTGGGCCGGGGAGTCCGGAGCCGGTGGAGACGTAGAGTTCGGTGCCGCGGAGCTTCTCGGCGTTGAGGACCGGATCGTTGTCCTTCCAGCCCTGACCGTCGAGCGGGCCCCACATGTTGGTGATGTCAGCTCCGCCGCGGGTACCTGTGACAAGTTCGATCGCACTCTGACCGACGGGGGTGCTGGTCTCAGCGCATCCGCTGTACGCCCCGACGCCCTTGTAGAGGCCGGGAGCCGCGATGGCGAGGTTGAGGACCGAGGTCGCGGTCATGGAGATCGCGGAGATCGACTGGACCTTGTTGGTGTTGAACTCGGCGTCGATGACGGGCGGGAGTTCCTTGGTGAGGAACGTCTGCCACTTCTGGCGACCGAGAACCGGATCGTCGTTCACCCAGTCGGTGTAATAGCTGAACGCGCCTTCGAGTGGAGTGACGACGTTGACGTTCTTGTCCTGGAAGAAGTTCATGACGTCGGTCTTGCGTTGCCAGGTCGCCGAGTCTTCGCCGCCGCCTGCACCGTTGAGCAGGTAGAGCGTCGGGCGGGGTTCGCTGCCATCTGCGGGGAGGATGACCTCGAGCGGGATGTTGCGATCCATCGCCGGGGAGAAGACCGAGATGGTGACCTTGCGGTCGCCGGTCTTGGTGTTGCTCACGACGTGCGATCCGGACGTGTCACCGCCCGCAGAAGCTGTCGCCGGACTGATCAGCATCGGCAGCACCGTGGCCACTGCGAGAGCTGCGATCACACTGCCACGCTTGAAAATTCGAGCACGCATACGTTCGGATCCTCCACCTGAATGTCTTCGGATCCGGAACGGATCGAAGTGCCTGTGAGCCCTTACTGGAACAGGTTCACTTTTTGTTATGTGTCAGTAAAGCAGAGCGGGCGCAGAAAGTGACGCGATTCGATTGCCTGACAATTGAATTGGCCCCGGAATTAACCCCCGAACTAACCCCCGAATCGGCCCAGACAAGCACTCGACCCCGCTCCCGGAAGTGCAGGGAGCGGGGTCGAGTCGGAACGATTTCGGTCAGATGCCCAT